>JBAVRC010001047.1:0-2862 GCA_049694615.1 Thermosynechococcaceae cyanobacterium
CGTCTTTGACCCTGCACACCCCCATGTCTCAACGGCTCGGTTGTTGGAACAATTGAAAAGCTAATGCTCACCTTGACAGGGGTAGCTGGTAGAGCCTTATCCATTGCGGATAGCCAGTTGGACAATATCGTTGTTGCTGCTGTTGGTCTCTGTGTATCAGGTGCAGAGCGGAACGGTAGATACGGGGCTAATCGTTGGGGCTGCGGGCTTGGGGATTAACCCTGAATTGCGTAGTCGGATGCGGTTAAAACTCTTTCTAGATAAAGGTTCTAAGACCAACGAATAGCCAAATTGAGGATTTCTGATGCGCTTTGTGATGGGATTTCTCATAGGAGTCATGGCAACAGGCTTACTGATTGATCGGGGCGTGAATTTGCCCGACCGCCTGGGACGGATGATCAATGGCAATGAGGTGCAACAGCTTGGCAAGGATATTAACCATGCCGTGAAGAAGCCATAGCCCTGGTATTGTCGCGACATCCCCAGACCTCAGAAGAGTAAAAGTCCGTGGGGGCATCCCTCTAGCCTCGGTCAAACCAATGGAAAAGGTTGAACAACTGATAACGTCCTTTGTGGCGGCATTTAAGCGAGGCGATCGCTTCGATACCATCGTGCAAGCGCGGCAGTATGGGGCGCAAGTGTTGGGCGAGTCAATCCCGGCAGGATCCATGCTGGCTAAGGCATTGGAGGAAAGTATCGAAGGTGCATTAGTGCGGGTGGGGCGGGAAATTGTCACCCAATCGCGTAGCCCAATTGCAGCGTTTGAGGGATTGATCGACCTTTACGAACGCCAACCGCGTTTAGGAGTACGAACCTCGACAAGTCTCAGACAACAGGCATACAGTACCCCGCTGCCGATTGCATATTTAGCCTCAAACCTTGCAGGGATTGACCGGAGAAAGACAATCTATGAACCCACGGCAGGACATGGAGTCTTATTGTTAGGTTCAGATCCGAGCCGGACGTATGTCAACGAATTGAACCCAGACCGAGCAGCAGATCTACAACGGCAGGGCTTTATCACGTCTACCGTAGATGCAACGGTTCATCAGCCGCCAGAACAGGTAGATGTGGTGATCGCCAATCCGCCGTTTGGGAAAGTGAACGGACAGAGTTGGCAAGTGAGGGGAGGCCCAGCAACCAGGGCATACCGGAGCACCCAGATTGACCATGCGATCGCCTTTCGCGCATTGTCATCGATGAAGGATGAGGGTAGGGCGGTGTTGATCTTGGCTGCACCGATGGCGAGTAAGGTAGGGGACTTGGAAAAAGCCTCAAACGCTTACAACGGCAAACAGATGGGTCCGTTCTACAAAAGTTTGTACGACAACTACCGAGTCACAGAGCATTTCACAGTAGGGGGTGAACTGTATGGGAGACAGGGGACCACATTTCCGGTGGATGTAGTGGTCATAGAGGGACGGGGAAAATCCAGCCGAAGACTGCCAGCAGTAGACTTACCGAAAGTCTACACCAGCTTTGAAAGCTTAAAGGAGCTACTGAACCATGAGCGAACCAACCAGCAAATCCAACCAGGAGATGACCCAAGCCGAATTGGAGGCCAAGATCGAACGACTGGAGGAGGAGATGAAAGCCGAAGAGATGAGTCCGAGGGAGGAAATCGAATACGAACTGGAGGTATGCGGCCTGAAGGATTATCTGGACCGTCCTTACCAGTGGAGACCGCAGGAGGGATCTCAGGTTTTCCCTCTGACGGCGATTCTTTGTCCGAAAAATCAGGCGATATCCAGGATGGAGTCTTATCTGTTGAGCGGGGAGAAGCAACTGGGCTATCAGGATTATCTGGCCGAGCGGGTGGCATGGATGATGCTGCAAGAAGAGAGTCTGAAGATGGCCCAAGGGATAATGACGCATTACCTGGATCAGGAGGGATGGAATCGAATCGAGTTGCCCTCGACGAAGAACGCGACGGCGCTGGAATGGGGGCAAGCAGTGACGGTCTACAACTTCGAGTTTCAGGAATGGCTGAAGGGTCGGGAAACCCACAATCAGGAGGATCTGGAATTCCCGATGGAGCCAGTTCCGGTCATTCAGGAGGTCAGGGAAGTGATCGAAACCCTGACGTTGGAGGAATGGATGATCTCAGTCGCAACCATCTACAAGGAGTACGACTAATGGCAGACGAACCGACAATTCTAGGCGATGAGATTTTGGATGGGGAAACCATCAGACAAGTCCCGTACCGAGCAAAATCTGAGGCACCGAACGTTGATACCTTGGTGCCAGCGAATATGCGGTCATCGATTGGCAATGCGCTGGAGAACTTAGAGCAAGAGGTGGGCAACCTGGATGATTATGTGGCGGGACGGCTGGGGATTCAAACCCGCGAAACGCTTTATGGGCAGTACAGTGCAGAGCAGGTTGATGCATTGGCACTGGCCTTCAATAACCTATCGAAAGGGGAAGCATTCATCATTGGGGATCAGACTGGAATTGGCAAGGGCCGTTTTGTTGCCGGGGTTCTGGAGTATGCGCGACAGCGGGAACTGATCCCGATTTTTGTGACTGAAAAGCCAGAACTTTACTCGGATATCTTCAGAGACTTGGTTGATATCAAAGCCAAAGAATTTAGCCCGCTGATTACGAATGCAGACAAGGAAGTGCTTTTACCGGATGGCAGCATCTTGAAAACGGGTTCTGCCGAAGCTCAAAAGCGAATTCTGAAAGACTTAATAGTCCAGCGAGACATTGGCAACTACGATTCAGTCTTCACGACCTATTCCCAGCTACAAACGGTGAAAGGGCAGGATACGGATCGTCGGGAACTGCTGCGGGCGATCGCGCCGATGTCGATACTGGTCTTGGATGAGAGTCACAATGCGGGTGGAACGGCAAAACCCT
>JBAVRC010001048.1:0-10701 GCA_049694615.1 Thermosynechococcaceae cyanobacterium
GTCTTGTAATCCTAATTTAATGCGGGCGATCGCACGGGTGATTTTACGGGTGACAAAGGTTTCGCCGCGCAAGGGCGATTCATGGTTGAACAAGATCCCATTGCAGGCATACATGTTGTAGGCTTCCCGGTAGTTAACCGTAATCCAATAGGCATACAGTTTGGCAACCGCATAGGGCGATCGCGGATAGAACGGCGTTTTTTCCGTTTGGGGAACCTCTTGGACCAAACCGTGCAGTTCAGACGTTGAGGCTTGATAAAACTTGGTTTTGTGGGTTAGTCCCAGAATACGAATGGCTTCTAGGATGCGCAGCGTTCCTATGCCATCGGCGTTGGCCGTATATTCCGGGGTCTCAAAGGAGACCGCGACGTGGCTTTGAGCCGCCAAGTTATAAATTTCGTCGGGTTGAACCTGCTGCACAATGCGAATTAAGTTAGTGGAGTCGGTGAGATCGCCATAGTGCAAGAAAAATCGACGATCTGTGGCATGAGGATCTTGGTACAGGTGATCAATCCGATCCGTGTTAAAAAGAGAGGCTCGTCGCTTAATACCGTGGACTTCATAGCCTTTCTCTAAAAGGAGTTCCGCTAAATAAGCACCATCTTGCCCCGTAATTCCAGAAATTAAAGCAACTTTAGTCATTTTTACTTACTATGTAAAATTTTAAGATCTATCTCTATAACAGTTATATGGGTTGCGAAACTATCCCAATTTGTTTGCACCTAGCACCAACATCATGGGCCACCCGAATACCCCCAATAAAGCTAAGCTACCCAAAATAACCGTTAATGCTAACGACCAACCGGCTTGGGACCAACTGACGTTATAGCTGTTACGAATACTGGCGAGCAAGGTGAATCCAGTTGTGATCAGAATACCAAAAGTAAACAGGTTCCCGAAACTAGGCCACCACCGTTGGGCGGACAAAGCTGGACCCAGAAGGATCAGGGGCCATAGTCCTTGGAGGCTGGTTAGTCCCGGTTGAGCCGATCCATGGGTATCGGGCGATCGCCATCGACCCTGCCCCAGCCCCTGCGTTAAAAAGTAAATCGAGGCGGCATACCAGTAACAACCGACTAACCCCAGCACCAGGAAAAAGACGGTTAGACCCAGCAGCCCCAATGGACCGAGGTGGAGCTGTCCTGCAGCATTCAGGGCTAAAATGAAAAAAGATAGTCCTGCGATCGCTAAGCTGGTAGAGGGATTGGAGCGGATCTGTTCCATCGTACTCCTCGACCAGGGGTAAAAGACATTGAACATAAACTACTCCATCAAGGCTAAGGGCACTTTATTCCAATCTTGGACCATTGGCCCACTTGACTGGGCTGGCAACCATGACCCAGTCGAGAAAGGGAGCAATCTTCCTAGTAAAGAGTTGGACAACCCTCTATTGGTGTAGTTGCTGATCTTAGGGTCTCCTTTAATTCGAGCTATTTCGGCAGTCTTTTTCACCGCGTCCTGATAATTGCCCAAAGAATCTACCAATTTCACCGCCTTAGCCTGTGCCCCTGTGTAAATACGTCCATCGGCTAGAGGGCGTAATTCAGCCAGGGAAATATTGCGGCCCTGCACAATAGAAGCCAGAAATTGCTCATAGGAGTCGGACACGATCCCTTGAATGATTTTGCGCTCATCTTCGGTGGTGCTGCGAAAGGGGGAAAGAATGTCTTTGAACCGGCCACTTTGAACGGTTCCGGACTGGACGCCCAATTTATCCATGAGAGAAGCTACATTTTGCGTGTGCACAATGACCCCGATCGATCCCGTTAGGGTTGAAGGATTCGCCACAATGTGATGGGCGGCGCTGGCAATGTAATAGCCCCCAGAAGCGGCTAAATCCCCTAAGCTGGCCACAATTTTTATATTCGTTTCCTTGCGCGCCCGCATCAGTTCGTTGTAAACGGATTGAGCTGCCGCTGCCGTACCGCCGGGACTGTTGATCCGCAACAGGATGGCTTTAACGTCGTCCTTTCGGGCTTTCTGAATGGCCTCTAACAAGGTGTTTGCACTGGCCCCGCCCCCAGAACTAAACGGTCCGGCACTTTGGGTATCGCTGATGCCACCGTAGATATCAATGAGTGCGATCTCTACAGCGGCGTTACGCTTTTGAGCGTCTGGCAAAGACGTCCCCATGAGCCAGTTGCCAACCGCTGCAACCAGGCAAATCAGAATTAAGATCATCGCAAGTAAGCGATCAAGACGCATAACCAAAGACCCCGACGCAGCAAAAAAGAATCTCAACGTCCAGCGTAGCCCAAAATTCAGTTAGCACCCTAGAATGCGGGAATGATCAAGACGATACGGCGATGAAGGGATCAATTGCTGGGAGTGAAGCCGGTTTGTCCAATCCATCGGAACTGTTGCTGGCGGATGTCGTGGTTGTTAGTCCGACCGGTCAAGCGTTACTGCGGGAGATTTCCTTTGCAGTGCCCCAGCCCGGTGCCAAAATTGGGATTGTGGGGGCATCGGGATCGGGCAAAACCACGTTGCTCAGAACGCTGAACCGCTTAATCAATCCGACGAGCGGCCAAATTCTATGGCAGGGTAAATCCCTGGATCGATATCCGTCTCCTGCACTCCGTCAACACATCATGCTAGTGCCCCAAGAGCCGCGTCTGTTAGGCATGTCTGTGGAGCAGGCATTGGCGTACCCACTTCAGCTCCAAAAACAACACCCTGCATCTGCCATTCAGCAACAGGTGCAACAGTGGTGTCAACGCTTAGGCGTGCCGGAAGATTGGCGATCGCGACAGGAATTAGAGCTTTCGGTTGGGCAGCGGCAGTGGGTCAGTTTGGTGCGTGGATTGGCGGCACAGCCCTCTATTTTGCTTCTGGATGAACCCACTTCGGCATTGGATGCCGGACGCATCGAGCAACTCATACAAGTGTTGCGACAGGTAGATTGCACAATATTGGTTGCTAGTCACCAGTTAGACATGGTGAAGGCCCTCTGCGATCGCATTTTATGGCTGGATCAAGGCACGTTGAAGCAAGACCGAGTCAGTCAGTGCATTGATTGGTCAGAGATCCAATCCGTTTTAGCCGAAACAGCCACCCAACCTGCTGGGGAATGGGAATAGTCCTTTGGGATGTCCACCCTTAGGCATGGGAGAGTTTTGGAGAGGCAGGGTCTCGATTGAAGCGATTCTCACCATGGGTCAGGGACGGCTCATCGGTTGCAGCCGTTTCAGTCCAAGAACGGGTTTGCTTATGGTTGGTCAAAAATTCCAGATTAAGGCGGTATCCAACATTCCGCACCGTCTGAATGAGTTGGGGTTGTTGGGGATCTAACTCAACTTTTTTCCGCAGGGAAAGAATATGGGTATCGACGGTACGGGGATTATCGATATTGTCGGGCCAAGCCCGTTGTAATAGCTCCATTCGACTTAAGGCAAGCCCTTCAGCTTGTGCGAGCACATACAGCAAGCTAAATTCTTGGGGGGTTAAATCCACTAGCTCTTGGTTGTAATGGACGCGACGCTGCACCAAATCAATGCGGAGGTCGCCATAGCGCAACTGCACCGGCAGCACGGATCGGCAACGCCGACTAATGGCCTCGACACGGGCCAAGAACTCCTGAATCCCAAAGGGTTTTTTCAGATAATCGTCTGCACCTGCTTTCAATGCGGTGACTACATCTAACTCGTTGATCAAGGTAGACAACATTAAAATTAAGGGTCGCCGTTGACGATGAAGCCAGCGGCAAAACTCTAAACTGTCGCCATCTGCCAAGTCGGAATCGACAACCACCAAATCAGGTTGTTGTCTGTAATAGACCTCCCGCGCTTGTCTAACGCCAGAGGTCAAATGCACGGTGTATCCCGTTTGCTGTAAGTGCCAGCCCAGGAGCGATCGCAGATGCGGATTACCCTCGACAATTTGAACGTGGATGATACCCACAGACGTCTGCTTCCTTCACGAGATGAGAACTCTTGCTAATTAAGTTATCAAAAAAAGAAAAGTCTTTCGGTAGTTCAAGTTACTTTAACGCGCTGCTTTGCAACGCCAAATTCTCCCGCCACCTAAAACGCAAACGTTTGTTTCCAAACCCATGTGCCGACCTCAGACATTTGCTGCCCCCCTGGTTAGCGAACGCCTAACCAGGTAAAGAAATCTTGATGGGTAAACCATTCCAGTAGCAGCAATCCAGCTACTCCAATCATGGCAAAGCGGCCATTGATCCGTTCAGCATAAACCGTCCAGCCAAACCCAGGTTCATTTTTGGGGTCGGCTGACTCGTCCTTTGGGGTCTCGCTAGGCATCTCTGAAGCGGTCATGGTTGCGGTTTCCGAGGAGAGGACTCCCGCATTGTAATCGAACGGATTAATGATCGCACGGTTAACGTGCCCTCTGATGCCTCAAAGGTTTTCGGAAATTTCCGATGCAAAATCATGTTCAACCCTAAAGGGAGCAAGCTAAACATTCCTTTGAGATCGCGAAAGCGATTGCCGACCACCTGTAGTCCGAAACGACGTTCGTCCACCCATCCGCCTTGGGCAACCAAGTCAATCATGGCTTTCCGGTGCCGGATCGGTCGAGTTTCCGGTTCGCTAGGCTGGGCTAGAATCTGGGTTTTGATCCGGGTAATCTGATCTAAGGGGGCAACCTCCATCGGACAGGCACTATTGCAATTAAAACAACGTGTACAGCCCCAGACCCCAGATAAGTCCTGTGCATATTGGGTTAACCGATCCTGGGTGGCACTATCTCGCGTATCGGCCAAAACCCGGTACGCCTTTGCCAAGGCATGGGGACCGACAAATTCCGGCGTGACGCTCTTGGCATTGCACTCGGAATAACAAGCACCGCACAAAATACAATTTCCCACTTGATTCAAGGCCGAGCGTTCCTGAGGGGATTGCAAAAATTCTTTTTGGGCCATGGAACGGCTCGCCGTACTCACATAGGGATCAACTTGGGCCAGATTTTGCCAAAATTCCCCCATGTCTACCACCAGATCCTTAATGACAGGGAGATTTCCTAAGGGCTGAATCTGAAGGGTGAGTTCTGTCGTCGCTAAACTCGGTTCCAGGCGTTCTCTTCTATCCAAGGTTCCTTGCAGGGTTTGTTGGCAAGCAAGCACCGCCCGACCGTCCATGCGGATGGCACAGCTTCCGCAAATCGTATTGCGACAGTTTTTCCGAAACGCTAAGGAACCATCCTGTTCCCACTTAATGCGATTGAGGCAATCGAGGACAGTGGTGTTGGGTTGTGCCTCTAGCTCATAGGTCTCGGTCCAAGGTCCGCGCTCGGACGAATGCCGCTGAACTTGAAAACGAATTTTCATTATTTTGCCCCTGTCACTTGCCAGCCCTGGTGCGTGAATTAAATAACAGTCTGATTTTTAGCTAGCGGTCGAAACCGAGCCTATACGAACGAAGTAAGCCTGCACGGATTAGAAGAAAATTCTAACCCGCGCAGGTGGGTTTTGTTGGTATAGCCACGTTGGCGTAGCTTGTCCGCAGGACTTATTCAATCGCTGGGTTTATTGAATTCACTGTCCTAACGGTTACGGCTTCCGCATATCCTTCGCCATATTGCGAAATATATCCAAATCAGACGAGGCTTGACGCCGTTGGGCTATTTCTTTTTGGACGGTCTCAGCCGCTTGTTCAACTTCAACGCGTACAGAACCGCCATTGAGGGAACTAGATTTGCTGGTTGCCGAAGCTTCTACTTCTTCTTCAAACCCCTCACCCCAAGCTTTTGTGGTCGGAAAGCTCTTTTTGACCTTTTTAGGGGTCCGCATGTAATTCAGATTGCCTAAGGTTTTTGCCTCATCTGGATCCAGGAAAAAGGGTTCTGCCATCTTGAACGATTGAACTCCGTACAACTTGCTTTGTAAACTTATGTTAAGTATAACAAGGTTTCCCGACCTCTTGCTAGTCTTAAACCGCCGCCAGATGAGATTTTCTCGACATCTGTTACAATTCGACATATTTTGGCGACTGGAAGTGAGCGCTCACATATCGGACTAGGCTAAGGTCGTCTCACTTTGCTGGTAGTTGGTCAAAATGCGGCCATGATCGTGGGCCAGTTCTGCGATAGGGATTTGGTTGGGGACAAAGGCTTTGACCTCGGCGATTTCGCGGTGGTCTTCAATGTCAAACGAACCTGTTACCCTGACTTCCACGACCACACAAATCGAATGAACTCTGGGATCGCGCTGCGGAGACGAGTACACCCCAACCAATCGCCCAACCTGGGAAACCTGGAGTCCAGTTTCTTCTCTCAACTCGCGGTGCAAGGTGGCCAAAATATCCTCGCCCCATTCGACAACACCGCCAGGTAGGCTCCAGCAATGGTTGTCCCGGCGACGCACCAGCGCAATGCGGTTATCATTGAGGATGGGGATGATGATGACGCCACAGATGGGGTGGCGAAAGATCAGCCTTAAAACGGTTTGAATAATGGGCCATTGTAATAGGTGCATTTCAACGCGATTTTAGGTCCAAGTTGGCTTTTTGTAATCGTTGCAGAAAGCCGGGACGTTTGCTGTATTGCATTTGCATTTGCCGAATGCGGTCCTGAAAGGCGGGCAGAGCGCTTTGATATGCGGCCAGATCGTGTAAATCCTGCAAAATCACAATGGCTTTGTCGTAAGCATGAACCGGGTTGAGTTCAACCAACTTCACGATGCATTAGCTCCTGACCCACATGGGTTTCGCCCTACGCCACCCGAAGAGATAGCGATTGCGTTCGGCCTCAGAAAGCGCTGAAATCCAGGTTTCGATGGGTTCTTGGCCACCTTTGACGGTTGGGCTAACGTCTGCTGCGACTGCCATTAAGTCTGGATCGACCTTAAAAACAAGTCTGCCCAATCTGCTTGACTAGTGACAAGGGTAGGAAAAGACTGTTGTCCATAGTCTTTTCCTACCGATAACGGAAAAGTCGCTGCACCCTCTAAGGCCACCCAGGTTGCACCTGCTGCGTGCAGAATAGGCCAAACCCCGGCAATATCCCAAATTTTTGGGGTGGCTTCGATCGCACCGAGCGTGATGCCCGCAGCGACGGTGAGCAAGTTGTAACTCGCCACACCCAACATCCGAATTTTGCAGGGGAAAGGATGTCGATAATGTTTAATGCTTCGGGCACAAAAGCTAAAAAATTGGTTAGGGCCAGGGGCGTCTAGGCGAACTTGAATGGGCCGATCATTGAGAAACACACCATTGTCTTGATCGGGGGCGTTCCAAAAACCGTAAAAGCGTTGGTTCAGCGTCGGCAAATACACGAACCCGAACACCGGAGTGCCGCGATAGAGCAACCCCAAAGAAATAGCCCACAGGGGTATACCTTGGGCAAAGTTGGTGGTGCCATCAATGGGGTCGATTACCCAACACCAGTTGCTGGCTGGGAAAATATGTTCGACTTCTTCGCTCAAAACACCGTGGTCGGGAAACTGGGTTGCGATCGCCTCTCTCAATGTCTGATCCGCCCACTGATCGGAATGGGTGACCAGGCTACCGTCTTGTTTTTCAGCCGCCGCGACCGTACCAAAATCGGACAGTAGTTGATGGCCCACTTGCTGCGTCATCCGAGCCGTAAATTCAAGAATGGTTGCCCAAAAATCATTCATAAAACCTTTAATTAAGGTTGCCAGGGAGCTAAAATAAACACGGGTTATTTTAGTCCATATAGCCAGACAATTAATAGCGGAGTTAGGATTGTCAAAATTAGATTGAGTGGTGCACCAACACGTGTAAAATCCAGAAACTTATATCCCCCTGGTCCATAAACCATTGTATTGGTTTGGTAGCCAATGGGAGTGAGGTAGCTATTGGAAGCAGCAAAGGTTACTGCATACATAAAAGCTAAGGGATTTAAGCCTAATGTTTTCGCCACTTCAACGGCAATGGGAATCATTAAAACAACGGCAGCATTATTAGAAAGAATCTCTGTGAGTAATGTTGTCGCAATGTAGAAAAAGACTAAAACCCAAAACCCAGATAGATGACCGCCAGCCGCTAGTAATTGATCGGCCAACCATTTAGTTGCGCCGGATTTTTCCATTGCCGTCCCTAGAGGCAAAAGTCCAGCCAACAGAAAAATAATATCCCAACGGACTGCACCGTAAAGTTCACCTGGCTTGAGGCAACCTGTTACAATCATCAGGGCAACGCCAACCAGCGAACTGACTAAAATGGGCATCCAGTTAAATGCTGAGACTACAATAACGCCAAGGATAATAGCAATGGCGATCCAAGCCTTGTTCAGGCGTAATGTTTCGCTATCGCGAGGTTCCATTACCAGTAGTTCTCGACTGGTTTGTAATCCTTTAAAACTTTCCCTCGGTCCCTGAATCAATAAAAGATCGCCAAACTTTAAGGGGGTTTGACCTAATCGATCGCGCAATACTTCTTCGCCCCGACGAACCGCCAAGACAGTTGCATTGTAACGTTGTCGAAAACGCAACTCTTTTAGCGTAGAACCTGCCAACCTAGAGTTAGACAAAATAAGAACTTCAGCAATTTCTTCTTCTCCAGAACTCAGTTCGGTCTCTAAACTTTCCTGGCCAAACTTAACATCTGGGACAATATCTAGCCCTCTTTCATCGCGAATTTTTAGCAAGTCTTCTCGACCACCACGCACCAGTAGAATATCCCCAGCTAGCAAGGTCTTATCTGCTACAGGCTGTGGAAAATGATCGCCGGATCGAATAAGTTCAAGTACATCAATATCAAATTTTCTTTGCAGTTCGCTAGAGCGAAGAGTGGCACCGATCAAACTGGAACGAGGTGTTACAATTACCTCGCTGACATAGTCTTTTAAGTTGTAATCTTGCAGATTTCCAGTGGGTGCTTTGCGATCAGGGAGCAGTCGAGGGGCAAATAGGGCTAGGTAGATTAACCCCACGGTAAAGGTAATGACACCTAACGCCGTAAATTGGAATAGTCCGAACTCCCCATAGCCCAATTTCTTGGACACTCCGCTTGCCAAAATATTGGTGGAGGTTCCGATGAGGGTAATCATGCCGCCTAAAACAGTGACATAGGACAGAGGAATTAAGAGCTTGGAAGGGGAAATACCCTGTTTTTTGCACCAATCTTCCACAATAGGTAGAAAAACAGCGACAACGGCAGTGTTGTTAATAAAGGCCGTAATAGGGCCAACAATGATGCCCAGAATAAAAATCTGTTGATTTGCATTTTTACCGCCCCACTTCATTAAGTAGTCTCGAACCACTTGGACTACGCCTGTGCGCGAAATACCCGCACTCAAGATAAACATGGCCATTACGGTGATGGTAGCTGAGTTGCCGAACCCCGCAATGCCTTCGTCAGGGCTGACAAGTCCTAACACGATCAGGGCGATCGCAACAAAAATTGCTGTAATGTCGACCGGAAACCACTCAGCTACAAAAGCAATCAGAGCAATGACTAAAACGCTGAGGGTTTGAAAAATAGGATCTTGGAGAAGCGTCATAAGCATTTGAATAGTTTTCAGCTTCAAATCTACAAGATTTTACCAGCAGTCAAGCATAAAACAAAAGTAAATTATAATTGAATTGAGATTCATTTTTAATTTGATCGTAATTTAAGTAAAAAACCGTCCCCCGAAAGGAACGGCTTTAAAATTTGGTAGCGGGGCATGGATTTGAACCATGGACCTTCGGGTTATGAGCCCGACGAGCTACCAGGCTGCTCTACCCCGCGTCGCATTGCGCTTTACTAGCATAACGAACAATTCTGGAATTGGCAAACTTTTTTCCAAAACTGTTTTTGCATTAACTGCCCAGCATGAATGCAATTAAGAACAACCCATAGATGACGCCCAGCTTCAGGGCATTCAGGGCTTCTCCCCATAAGGACTGTTTTGCCCCCCAACGATTGCGGTAAAACATCGCACTAATCACTTCGGTGGCGAGGACAACGATGCCAGCAGCAGCGACATCCAAGTAGGCCAGTTGACCAGTTGTGGCCGATATCCCAATGCCTAACAACACGCCGAATAACAGAGCGATCGCCAAGGTTGCGAGTCGTCGCCAGGGGTTTTGCAATTGCAGCCGAACTTGCTGCCCAAAGACACTGAAGAGAGTATTTAACCGTGTGTTTTGCATTGAATCCCCCTAGGGTTTCACATTGGCGGCAATCCAGTCCAAATAAGCGGATGAGCCGGCCTGGATGGGCAAAGCAATGATTTCCGGTACCTCATAACTGTGCAGGGATTGGATCCGGGCTTGTAATGGGTCAAAACACGTCCGTTGGGTTTTAATCACCAGTTGCCATTCGGCCTCTTCTTGCACTTGGCCCTGCCAGGTATAAATCGAGGTAATGGGCATGAGGCTGACACAGGCGGCCAATTGCTCCTGCACCAGGGCATGGGCGATCGCCTGAGCTTCGGATTGGGAAGAGGCAGTGACCCAGACGACACAATATTCGTTCGGGGAGGGCGAATGGGGCATAGATGCAGTTTACCGAAGAGAGTCTGATAGGGGGACCAATGGTCGGGGTGTAGCGTCAATGTTCCCATGAAAAAAGCCCTTGGGCGTCTGTCCGTGTTTCGACTCCAAGAGCTATTTTCTTAAAACTTACTCCTCACTGTATTTAGTCTAGGGCCTTTTCAAGCGTCTGAACAGACCCATCGTGACACTTTTGGCACTGGTTGCATTGCCCATTCGACTTCGCTTTTGCATTTCAAGGACCATGGAAGCCCAGCGATCGACTGCTATGAGTAATGGAACCGTGAATCGTTGGCTATTGC
>JBAVRC010001049.1:0-3036 GCA_049694615.1 Thermosynechococcaceae cyanobacterium
TGTCAAACGCAGACCGAAGCCTTTCCCCCGTATGAATAAACCGCGAGATGTTCTCAAAGCCGCTCTAGCACTTTGATTCACCTTATTTCAGTGGCATTGGACTATAGCCTCGCATACACTCATCTGCAAGGCATCGTTAGCTGGATCGGTTCAATGGAAGTTGATCTAACCCCTTTCCCCAACGTTACAGGATGGCTGAAACGCTGCTACGAACGTCCGGCGATCGCTCAGTGGATGTTAGGCTGAGGTTGAGAACCTAGAACCGCCCAAACCGCTCACTATTGGTAAGGTGCGACTACCCAAAGCAGACGCAATGAACAAACTACCGCATAACAACCCCAATGCACACCGACCGTCGAGAGTTGATCGGTTATGATGCAAAGGCTATCTGCGGCGGGTGATAGGCAACATTAGATATAAATTTAAGCAAGAACTTTACTAAAATATTACAGAAGTTTATGCCTGATGGTATAGAAATAGCAGCATTTGTCTTCGGCGCAATTCTTGTGTTGATTGCTATTCTTGGAGGTAATTTTAAGCTGTTTGGAGCTGAAATAGCAGAAAATGTCCCTAGTAAATTGTTGCGAATTATTGCTTTTGTGCTGGGAGTCGCTCTTCTCGTTATAAGCCTAAGAATCAAGATTCCAACATCAACGCCACCCCTAACGCCAACGCCACCCCTAACGCTAACGCCAACCCCAACATCAGATAAGTCTACAATCACTGGTACTTGGCTTCTTTCCGATCCACGTGTGCCAGGTGTATTTAACTCTATAAGACTATCTCAGGACAATCAGTATCAGGGAAATAGTTGGGGGAAAGATTTTGGTGGTCCCAATGGGTTAGGTGCAAATCAGTATAGCTTTAATGGCGAAATTCTCTCATTCAATTATGTGGTACCTGGGCGAGCAAGAGTTGATGAAATGCTCATTGGTAAGGTTAAGTTGATAACACCCACAGAAATAGAATTTACGGTAATAGGTGGTTACTATGGCACTGGCAAGAATTTGGGGATGATATTTAGGTTCAAAAAATAGTGGCGATTCAAGAGACGTTCATCAAGACTTTACTTGATGAAAAATTGCGATTATTAGGATATCTTGGGAATTTTGCAGCGGAATGGAGCGTTATGCTATTGATTTGCTTCAGAATTTATCCCCTTTTGTTAAAATCCAAGCCGTTAGAACCCGCCAGTAATTTCTAGTTCTTTGTTCAGTTCATGCTTAACTTTATTCCGTTCATGCTTAACTTTATTCCTCAGTGCGAGTGGTTAGGGTTTTCGGCTACAGTTGTAGCACTTTGTTGTTGAGGATGCGGGGCGATCGCCTTTTGTCAAATTACTCAAAATGATGGTGCTAGCTGAATATACAGGCGAGTGGCTTATTTTATAGGTGATCGCTCAATTAAATTAAATCCTATCCCGGCGAGTTCTAGATCAATAAGCCCAAAGATTCTGTCATGCTTCAAGGCACTTCTAATTCATATTCTGGAAACATTGCGATCGCAGTCATCCCACAGGTAGATGGTTCGTTTATCTGTGAATTGACCTCTTCACTAGAAGAACAAGCTGGCGAGACAAAGCAATTTCATGGCCAGACTCGAAAACATGCGATCGCAATAGCCTTAGAAAATATAGCCCACAAATTTCGGGTGGCTGCGGAAGCAGAGCAAAATATCGATTGGGAGGAAGTAGAGCGATCGCCCTCTGGAGACGTTATCGAGAAGCGATATCACGTCATACTGCATTACGAGCGGGTTGCCAATGAAGAGTCAAAATTCGATGCGATGGTGAATACTCAGATGGGTAATACAGTCGTCGAAAGAGCCGATATAACCATCATCCAAATCGACCCAGACTTGCCGATTTAGTGTTATCAATCGGGAGAAATTTCAGTATTTTCATACTCCTTGGTCTCATCAGGGCTTGGATCTGCTGTAAAGTGTCTCACTTCAATGAGTGGATAAGCATCGTTCTCGGCTTTCAGCAACAGGCGATCGCACCAACAGCCGTACCGTTGTTCTGAAAACCAGAGGTTGACTTGGACTTGAAGTATTACCCCTGTCAAGGTGAGCATTAGCTTTTCAATTGTTCCAACAACCGAGCCGTTGAGACATGGGGGTGTGCAGGGTCAAAGACGCGTTTAGGAACCTTTTTCTTTGGACCTCTGGGGGATGAGGCAAAGCGTTTGATACCAATTCTTCAAATTCCGGCTACAGATAAAGCTTCAAGGATGGCCGCTCTCCCTGTCAAAGAAGCAATGACTGCTTGGGTCATCTCTTCAAGCCTCTGTGTAACTAACGCTCTCAACTCATTGAGGGTTTTTGGGAGCTTCCATCGCAGCCCCTGTTTGAGATGCAGCCACACCCGCTCAATCGGGTTCGTCTCAGGGGCATGGGAAGGCTGAAACATCAAGATGATATTGGGGGGAATCTGTAAGCGTTTGGCTTTATGGCATCCTGCCTGGTCGAGCTGGATAATCAAGATGCTGTCGCTGTATTGCTCTGAAACTAAATTGAGAAAGACTTGAAAGCAATCCGTATTGAGGTGGGTGAATTCATAAAAGAAGTGCTCTCCCGTAGCTGGTTCGACCACGCCATAGAGATAGGTCGCCTTGAATTGCCACTGCACTTTACCCTGGGGCTTGACCCCTTTGGCGGTGATTTTGCGACCACTGAGGGTCTTGAGTCCAATCCGGGTTTCATCTTCACAAAAGAAGCGCACTTGACCACTCAGTCCCATCACGGTGATCGCGGCCCAAGCGAGCATGGCTAGATTCTCGCAAAGGTTTTTTTATATGTCTCAACGCGCTCATCGGTATTGTCCACACTTTGAGGACGAGCAACTTTCGGGGAGGCTCCCAGCCGATAGCGCACTAGTTTATGCACCGTTTTGTAGGTTGACTCGATGCCCAGATGACTTTCAATCCATTGACAGATTTCGCCATAACTGTTGAACCCTTCACTGTCTTGCAAGCGTTTTTTCAAGGCCTCCTGTGCCCAGGCTGGAATGCTATGTTTTCGTCCGTTGGAGCATCC
>JBAVRC010001050.1:0-5296 GCA_049694615.1 Thermosynechococcaceae cyanobacterium
TAGTCGCGAACATACCTGGTCATTTGATGGAGGAATCGAGGTTCCTGCCTCTGCTTCTCCTCACGTTGTGCCAGTCCCCTACGCCAATCCTGCCTGTGTCGATCCTGAAGAAGCATTTGTGGCGGCATTGTCCAGTTGCCATATGCTGTTCTTTCTCGCGATCGCCGCCAAAAAACAATTCATTGTGGAACGCTACCGGGATCGGGCGATCGGGATTATGGACAAAAACGAAGCTGGAAAACTAGCAATGACAGCAGTTCATCTCCATCCTGAAATTATGTTTAAGGGCGATAGCTTACCCACATCAGGGCAAATTGCAGCTATGCATGAGCAAGCCCACCATCAATGTTTTTTAGCCCATTCAGTTAAGGCAAACATCACGATCCAATCTGAGCCAACTTAGGGTGTACTGTCATGCATCAATCTTCCCATTCTCCCTCCAGGCGAGTCAGTGCGATCGCTGCTCTAGTCGGTGTCCTACTGTTATTCATGGGTACCTTTTTGCACCCTTCCAGTGCCGATCCAAATGATGCGATCGCCGCCTTCACTGAATATGCTGCCGATCGCCTGTGGGTGTTCAGCCATCTAATGCAACTTTTAGGATGCCTGAGCATTGGGGCATCGTTGGTTCTCTTCTCCCAAACCCTGATAGCAGGCGCAGCAGCCGTCTGGGCAAGACTGGGAATGGCGGGTGCGATTGCTAGCATGGCAATGTTTTCGGCACTG
Source organism: Thermosynechococcaceae cyanobacterium (assembly GCA_049694615.1). Lineage (GTDB taxonomy): Bacteria > Cyanobacteriota > Cyanobacteriia > Thermosynechococcales > Thermosynechococcaceae > JAAURS01. Next base: position 727 of record JBAVRC010001050.1, read on the forward strand.
CAAGCGGTTGATGGTGTTGCGCTCAAAGTGATGGTCGATCGCTGGAGTGCCGCCGCCGAACCGGAAAAAGCAATGGTGTTCCAAGTCGCATTTGGGGTACGGCAAATCGAAATTAGTCTAGCCAGTATTAGCAGTTTACTGTTTGGCTTAACGATGTCGATCTATGGCATTGCGATTCTCGGCAATCGCCAGTTTCCCAGATGGCTGGGTGTGATCGCGGTTTTAGGCAGCACATTCAACATTGCGGGCGGCATCGTCTATGCCTATAGCGGCTTCTCAAACTTGGGCATGTGGCTCACCATGCCAGGAGGTGTTCTGTTCATGGTGTGGCTGATCGCCCTAGGCATTCGGGAATGGCAGCAATCACGATCCAGTAGCTAGGAGACTATCATGGACCAAGCACCGATTTCAGCCCAATCTGTTTCTGCAACAATGGGCAAAACAATTTATCCCCAACCCTATACCTTACAGGTCAAAGGACGGTTGAAGCGAAAGCTGGGCGAATGCTTTGGGCTGACTCAGTTTGGAGTCAATCTCACTCATCTTGCACCGGGTGCTGTATCTGCCCTTGCCCACAGTCATTCCAAGCAGGATGAATTCATCTATGTTCTGGAGGGAAGCCCAACCTTGGTGCTGGGAGAACAGGAATTTTTGCTCGGTCCGGGGGAGTGCTGTGGCTTCAAAGCGGGGACGGGAATGGCTCACCAACTGGTGAATCGATCACCAGAAATTGTGGCCTATTTGGAGATAGGCGATCGCACCGCAGGAGATGAAGTTAATTATCCAAATGACGATCTAAAAGCAACTCAGGCAACAGATGGTACGTGGATATTAACACACAAAGATGGTAGTCCATATTAGAAGAGTAACCTTATTCGCTGGTCAATTCAAAGGTCAAGGTTATGATAATTCACTTATCACTAACTTCATAAAAAATTAATTCATTATGAATTCACTATGAATTTAAAGCGGGTCAGGAGCATATTTCCCCTGTTTCTAGGGCTGCTGGTGACTTCAGGCTGTCAGTCTAACAACGGGATATCGGCTACGCAGGACAGCCTTAATAGACAAGCAGAGATACATTCGGATAGTATTCCCTCTAATCTATCTCAAACAAAGAATAGCGTTGGATCTTCTTGCACGATCAATTCTTCTCCTCAGTTGGTTGCATTTCTCCCTCTTCCAGAATCCCTATCTGTCACGCAGATGCAAAAGTCACATCCTGTGGGGTCTAATTTTGGTATTGGATTTTTAATTGAGCTTCAGGGTGATCATTCAGACCCTAATCTCCCTGAGTGGAATCCAGGATATGATTGGCTAGGTCGTCTTCATCTTCCCCTCTATGATGTTCCGAACGGAAAAGCATGGGGATGGCTTGCTTGTGGTTGGCTAGTTGATTTATCTTCCTCGGCCCCCAAAATTTCTTGGCTAGAGCCGAGTCTGCTTCAGACCGCTTATGAGACTTATTCTTTTATCGTTTTGAAAGAAAAACCCGATGGATGGTTTCAGTTGCGCTATAGTGTGCCTACATCGCGTCATCAGGGTGTTGCTTGGGCACATAGGTCTCACCTGAAGCTGGGTGATCGTCCCCTGATCATTCAATATTGGAAGAATATTTTTCAACCTAGCGACTTAAAACAAACCAGTAATCGAGGCTGGTTACATTTTCGGAATGATGCTTCATCAACCTATCTGCGCCTCAGACATGAACCCACGGCTACCAGTAAGGTGATCTTCCCAAACGACGAAATCTTCTTACAGAAAGATTATGGCATCGAGCCTATAAAAATTCAAGGGAATTGGATGCGGGTTCGTATTAGTTTTCCCCAGGATTACTGCGTAGGATCCAGCCGACCAACTGAGTTTAATGAAGGTTGGATTCAATGGTGGATACCCGAACAAGGAACCCTCCTTTACTATTCGGCCCGTGGCTGTTGATTTTAATTCAAGGTGCTAGATATTTTTGGTAAGATTGTTTTGTCCCTTGAAGCGCATTTCTGCCAGTGTCCCATCGAGAATACGATGTTGTGCTCTATGGAGCGAGTGGCTTTGTCGGCAGACAGGCCGTGCAATATTTGGCCGATCATCCCGATATCAAAGCGATACGATGGGCGATCGCCGGACGCGATCGCCAGAAATTAGAAGCCATCCAAGCGCAAGTCGGAGGTCGTGCGAGCGAAGCGGATATATGGGTGGCAGATAGCCGCGATCAAACCGCCGTGGATGAGATGGTGTCTCGAACCCAGGTCGTGGCAAATACCGCTGGTCCCTTTGCCCTCTATGGAACGTCCGTCGTAGATGCCTGTGTTCGGTTGAAGACCCACTATGTTGACATTACAGGCGAAACCCCGTGGATCAAAGGACTGATCGATCTGTATCACACCCAAGCCACCTTGGATGGGACACGCATCATTCCATGCTGTGGATTTGATTCCGTGCCCTCAGATTTAGGAGCCTACCTGGTAGTTCGGTATTTGCAAGCGAACGGGGATGTTTCCTGTGCAACCGTCAAAGGCTATTTTCAGGCAATGGGCGGGTTTAATGGGGGCACCCTTGCTTCTGCGCTCAACCTGTATGACACGCATCAATTGGATGCGATGGGCGATCCCTTTTTACTCAATCCACCCAGACAGAGCTTGGATCCAAAAATCAATCGCGACCCCACCCTCCCGCAATACGATGCGGAGATAGGGGCTTGGATTGCCCCCTTCTTCATGGGTGCCGTCAATACCAGAGTGGTGCGCCGCAGCAGTGCTTTATACCAGGCGTGGCAGTTGCCCTATGGGTCCAACTTCCGCTACCAGGAATACCTGAAATTCGATCCGCCGTTAGGGTGGCTGAAAGCGGCAGTCGTCACGGCTGGCCTGGGCTTGTTTGCCGGTGCAATGGGCTTAGCTGCCAGCCGTCGCCTACTGCGATCGCATTTACCGCAACCCGGAACTGGACCCTCGGCACAGACCATGAACCAGGGCTGGTTTTGTTGCGAACTGATTGGGTGTTCAGAAGATGGGCACAGGGTTCGTGGAATCATTCGAGACCAAGGCGATCCGGGGAACCGAGCCACCGCTAAGTTTCTGTGCGAGTCGGCCTTAAGCTTGATTTTGAATACCGATAGCTTGCTAGGGGGACATCAGCGCGGCGGTGTATTAACCCCAGCGACAGGCTTAGGCGAAGTTCTTGCCCATCGGTTACGCCGTGCAGGCATGACAATTGAGGTAGGGGAGATATAGACTAAACCTCGTCCATTCTCAACATTTCCTCGCGACGGAGCCAACCTATGCCATTAATTAAAATCCAAACCTCCATCCCGTCCCCAGCGCAAAATACAGTTGAGGATCTGCTAAAGGACTTGTCAGCCCAATTAGCGCAACATTTAGGCAAGCCGGAGTCCTACGTGATGACTGCATTCGAGTCAGGGTTGCCGATGACCTTTGGCGGTACGACAGATCCCGTTTGCTATGTCGAGATCAAAAGTGTTGGGTCGATGAGTGGCCAACAAACGCAAGCCATGAGCCGGGATTTTTGCCAGAGGCTTGAAGCTGCGCTAGGCGTAGAAAAAAAGCGAATTTACATCGAATTTGCAGATTCTAAAGGAGCCATGTGGGGATGGAATGGAACAACCTTTGGCTAAAGCAAAAAATTGGGTCGGCAAGTTCGGGCTGATAATGATGGGCTAAAGATCAATCCGCTATGAGCATCGCCCCCCAACCGCAAGGGATAATTGTCCACCTAACCGAGGCCCAACTAGGCTATTTGGCCTACCTCTACCCAGACGACGATCCTGAAGAGGCACTGGTCAAGCTTTTGGAGCGCGGACTCTTGGTGCGAAGCTTTCGCCTGCGTGCCTTACGCAAAGCGGAACCGCATATCAAGGTGTTGCACTTGGATAACGCTGAGCCAGAAGTGGCTCCCATTCCAGAGCCAGATATCGCAGTGGAGCTGGATATCGAAACAGATAATCCCATTGGCGCATTGCAGGAATACTGCCAACAGACCCAAGCGACAATGCCCAGCTATTCTTTTGAGGCCGTTGAAATAGGCTTTAGCTGCACGGTTGAGGCATTGGGGCTGACAGCAACCGAGATCGGTTCAGCCAAGAAAAAGGCTAAAACTGAAGCTGCGGGAGCTTTACTGAAACAGCTCCGTTTGGGAAAACAACATCGAATGTGATTAAGAAAGCGCCTGTGCCATTAACCAATTGGGTTGATGGCACAGAGAACGCATGGTTAGAGAAACCCATCAACAGGCGACAATAAACGGGGTCAATCGTTGGTGAAGAGACAACGACTGAGCGAAACCGAGAGGAGGCGATCGCCTTGCTAAGCCACAGCGAAGGATTAGCTGAGAAAACTGAGACTTGAGGAGAAGTTATCTCTATCCGAGGATCCCAGCGGTTTCAAACAGGACAAGGCTCAGGTCATTTGTAGATTGGCCAATCGCTCCCAGCCGAAGGATTGGTATTTGGGTGCAAACAGGTTTGGATGTAGGATCTCAGCCAGAATTTCCAGCGAATCGACCAGACGAGGGCCGGGACGGTTGAAATAGGCATTGCCATCGGTCAGGAAAAGGC
>JBAVRC010001051.1:0-2018 GCA_049694615.1 Thermosynechococcaceae cyanobacterium
CATAAGCACTGTCCAATATAGGCTCTAGGACTTAGCAGGAAAAGTCAGATTGGCGAGAGAACTCAGGAAGGGGTGAGTCATCTCGTGGATGGCATCGTCGATGGAGTTTATGAAAAGACCGAGCCGGAAAAGTCCTATGTGGAGGGCAAGACGATTGGCGAAAACTTGGTGATTGCCGAACGAGGTAAGGTGATTACCGCCGACTTTGTGAAAGAGCGCATTGAGTTGGGAAAGCAACGGCATCAGAAACCAAAAGCCTAGACCCGTTGGAACGGCTCATCGAGTTGTATCTGGAGGCGACGGCGGCAAAATGGCATTCCCAAATCTGCGATCGCCTCTTGCAACTGGAGGCCGAACAACGGCGCACAACGGAAGGCCATGAGGCGCTGATCCAAGAACAGAAGCGGTTTAAGTCGCTGGCGATCGCCATTGATGCCAAGCTGGACAAGAAGGCGAAACGCACGGATGTGTTGTTTAAGCAGGCCCGGACATTCAACCGTCAAGAGCGTTACAAACAATGGCGCAATCGGTTGTATCTGCTGTACGAGCTGGCCGACCGATGGTCTATTGTGTTGGCGGCGGCGGCGATCGCCTGTGGGTTGGGGTTTTATGGCGGGGTGCGATCCGGTTTTTCTGCTGACTGTCGCAACCAGGGGTTTTGCGGGTGGGTGGTGCGGTGGATTGTGGACCATCCGCCTATTACACCTGGGACAGGGAAGCCATCGAAATGAGGGGTCGGAGATGAAGCTGAGAAAACTGGTGCCGAAACTGTTGGGGGCGTTCGTTCTCGGTGCGATTCTTTCGGTCGGCAGCGATCGCGCAATCGTCGATGCCCTCATGCAAACCATTTCGGCAAAAACCGCAGAGATGGTTTCGGAGTGGCGATCTCAAGCTATTGCTCAGTTTGACGATTGGGTCCGGGAGGGGAAAGCGTCTTTGCTCAAGGCCGTTGAGGACAAAGTGCAAGAACTGACGCAATAGCAGTAGCTAAGAATTTAACCTGTTTCTAAATCTGAAACCCGTTTTCCAGTGCAAGACCGCAAGGCTAAGTTAGGGCATGGCCATTGAGGTTGGCCTATGTCGTAAAACTGGGGAAACAATCATGGGACGCTTCACGGTGATAATGGGCATTTTGATACCGTTAGGATTGACGGCGCTCTGGCTGAGCCTGCGACCGGCCTCTAGCTCGGAAGCTGAATCGAGTTCGCCCAGTACCCCACTACAAATTGCTGTTCAACCCAAACCCCCTGCTACCCTTTACGCCAGATCCCGACCCATGACTGACCCCAACTATCATCGCGTAATCAATGAAACGGCTGCAATGGTCTCCGATGCCGATGCTCAAAGACTGGCCCAACAGTATGGGTTAAATATTCTCAATATCACTTGGGAAGATACGGGGCGCTTCAAAAACTCCGCAGTCGGACCCAATATCAGCGATATGACCATTCAGGTGCAGCAATTTCATCCCCAGACGAAGGACTATTCGCTCCACCTAATGCCTGTCATCCGTTATCCCAACTTTGAAGACAAGTCTGCCGATGTGCCCCTCGACCACTTTTTCCTAAAGGTCGGCAATCAGAAGGGAAATAACCTGCAACGGGTTGCATTGCGGGATGTGCTAGCAAACCTGAGATCGTATTTAACGGAACCGAATTCCTGGAAAGGGTCCCAAACCTCTTTATTGGCCCCCAGAGACAGCCATGTTCTGGTGAGTGCCCAAGCCTGTTTTCTACCCATCCCGCAAGGCGGAACGGCAAAGTTTAATCCGGTGTTATTCAACTACCAATCCTATGCCCAAAATCCTGCGGTGCTGACCATCTTGGCGTCTCGCGAGGGAACCAGTGTTACCGTAATCGACAATCAACGGGATGGCTTTGAGGCGGGACGTACTTGGGGACAACGGTTGTTCTTCAACCAGAATGGCGAACGAGCCAGTTTTACAGGGCAACGGATGAGCGATTTTATAACCCCAGAGGGCGATCGCAGGTCTGGTTCCTCCTCAACGGCATCGGCGG
>JBAVRC010001052.1:0-7708 GCA_049694615.1 Thermosynechococcaceae cyanobacterium
GGAGACCACAGCTCCAGCACCGATCATGCTACCAGCCCCCACCCGCACCCCATTCAAGACAATTGCGCCAATCCCGATTAAGCTGCCCCGTTCAATATAGGCCGAGTGAATCACAGCCCGATGGCCCACAGTCACATAATCTTCCAAAATGGTGGGCTGCCCAGGATCCCCATGCAAAATCGCGCCATCTTGAACATTGGTATGGGATCCGACATAAATCGACTCCACATCGCCCCGCAACACCGCGCCATACCAAACGCTGGCACCTTCCGCCACCGTCACTTGCCCGATGATGACGGCATTGTCTGCAATAAAAGCGGCTGCCTTCAGATTGGGCTTGGCCCAGTAGGGACCCAAATCCTGCGCTAAATTGGTTTCGGATGCGTCCATCGCCCTTCTCTTCTCTCTGGCTCAGCAATCCCTAAGGAATGATCCTTAGAATGGTACTAGATCATGACGCGATCGCGCCTAGGCCCGGAAAACCCCGCTATAATGAAGCCACTCTCGTCGATGTGCCGCGTCTTTCTAGAGATGAGCACTGCATGATGTATGCCGTTTTGCAATATCCCATTTTTGGGCCTGAAATTCAGTGTCCCCATTGCCGTCAATTGCTTCCGGCATTGACCTTGACCGACACCTATCTCTGTCAGCGTCATGGGGCATTTGAGGCCGATCCTGATACGGGAGAGCTGATTCACCTTCAGTCCGGTCGTCATTGGCGACAGTGGGAGGGGGAATGGTATCGCCAACACACCCATCCCGACGGGATTCGCTTTGAAATTCATGAAGCCCTTGATCGGCTTTATACGGAAGGGTTTCGGGCAACCCGTGTGGTCATTGCGCAGCGTTATCGGGACTTGTTGGGTACCTACTTGGAGCGCGGAGTGCCCTGGTCCAACAACACCGAAACGCTGGGGTTCCCCCGTCTCTATGGTCTACCGGTGGAGTTTGGTCCCGATTCCAGCACCGATCCCCGCTGGGAGGTCATTAACTTTGACCTAGACAAAGAACCTGGACTGCCCCACCAGTCTCCCTATTCTCGATTGTTCGATTAACGTTGGGCATGCGACACCACCATCTGTCCATTCGCACGGCGGACATTCATCGTGCGATCGCCTTTTACGAAACCCTAGGGTTCTCGGTCCAGGAGCGATTTACCACAGGGTATACCCTGGCTTGTTGGCTGGCGGGGGACGCCGGACGGCTGGAGTTGATCCAAATTCCTCAACCGCATCCAGCGCCAGATGCCTTTGGCGATGAGCATTATGTGGGGTACTACCACCTTTCCTTTGATGTGACCGGAGATCTGCAGGAGGGAGAATCTTTAGAAGACTGGTTGAACCAATGGCGCGATCGCCTGCTGGAAGCGTCTTTGCCGTTTTCGGTGTTGCTGTTGCCCCGAATCCAAGTCATCGGCAACGTGCAATATCGATATACCTTTGCAGCCGACCCCGATGGGTTGCCTTTGGAGTTTCTGCAACGGTTAGAAACAGTCTCGGCAATGGACCCTCAAGCTGTGCCAGACTAACGGATAGATGCAGATGTTGAACGCCGATTGAAACGAATCCTGGGCCATGATTGAAGTATGTCCTCGTTGCTATAGCCGATTGGGCACGCCGCTCAAGTCCGGTCGCCAAGTTTGCCCCAATTGCGGATGGTCTACGAATCCCGGAGGGGTAAAAGCGCCACCGCCGCCCGCTAAACGCTCAACGTTCATGGATATTGTGAATCTTTGCGGGAAAATTCTGCAACGATCCCTGTCCTATGTCGTCCAGTTGGTTCAAGATAAATGGCAACAATTCCGGGCCAAGCCGACCCAACCAGCGCCAAAGGGTAAGCGACTCGTAGAAGGGTTAAGCGATCGCCTCAGTGCTTTAGAACAAGCCATTCCCAAGGCTCCGGGAGACGCACCGCGATGGATGTCGCTTGAAGAGGCGTTTCGTTACTTAGGCGGCGATCCGAAAAACTCGGACTCGACGGTGACGAGTGTGAGCGGTGCCACATCCATTCCCTTTCGCCACTTTCGTATCCTCAAATCCGAGGCAGATTTTCGGGCTTTTGGACTGGAGGTCGATTTCTCGCGGCGGGAAGCCAATAAGCCCTGGATCCGCTGGGCGGAAACGGTTTAGCGCACTTGCTCCGGGAAGTCGTCTTGCCAGGACACGGGATCTTCAATGGGTTCCAGGTGTGTGGTGACGTGGGTATGGGCGATCGCTTGCATAATTTTGTGCTCGATGTCTTCGCAGAGGTCATGGCCTTGCTGAATGGTCCACTCTCCGGGGACCAGGACATGAAACGATACAAAGTTGAGGGAGCCCGCGACACGCGTCCGCAGGGCATGGAACTCGATGCCCCGGTTTTTGTAGTAGTCCAAAATGTCTTGGATTGTCGATTGCTCATGGGCCGGTAAGGCGCTATCCATCAGGCCATTCGCGGTTTCTTTGAGTAACCGATACCCGACCCAGCAAATATTAGCAGCTACAGCCAGGGCCATGAGAGGGTCCAGAATTTGCCATCCGGTCACTTTCACTAAGATCAGCCCCACCACGACCCCAGCAGAGGTCCACACATCGGTGAGTAAGTGATGGGCATCGGCCCGGAGCGTAATAGATCGCAAGCGTCGTCCGGCCCGCAGCAAAGTGAACGCCACGCCGCCATTAATGGCCGCCGCCAAAATGGAGACCAACAGCCCTGCATCGATTTGGGTCAAGGGTTGCGGATGGGTAAAGCGAGGCACTGCGGCCACCACAATACTAAAGGCCGCAATCAACACTAAGATGCCTTCTAAGGCACTGGAAAAATATTCGGCTTTGGAATGGCCAAAGGTGTGTTCATAGTCGGGGGGACGGGCAGCAACGGTTAAGGCCCACATGGCAAAGAGGGCAGCGGTGAGGTTGACGCAAGATTCCGCAGCATCGGAAAACAAACCAATAGAATTGGTTAAGAAAAAGGAATAAAACTTTAAGGCCATTGTGGCGATCGCCGCCGCAATGGACAAGGCAATATAGGTACGGGGCGAGCGACGACTCATGGACGGTTGCTTTATCTGCTATTTTTCAATGGTCCGTGCGAATACCGTTTTATGACGACACCCCTCACGTTTGTTTTAGCGTCTGCTTCGCCTGCCCGCCGCCAATTGCTGCAAACCATTGGGATTGAGGCCCAAGTGCAAGCCAGCGGGTTTGACGAGTCTTCTGTTCAGTGTACTCAACCTGCCGACCTAGTCCAAACGCTTGCTTTGGCAAAAGCCCAGCGGGTTGCTGACCAGCAGTTAGGACAGGCGCTCATTTTAGGATGCGATTCGGTTTTGACGTTGGACCATACCATTTATGGCAAACCCGCCGATCGAGCAGAGGCGATCGCCCGTTGGCAACACATGCGCGGACGGCGGGGCGAATTGTATACAGGCCATGCGTTGATTGATCTGTCCCAAAGTCGAACGGTGGTGCGCTGCCAAATGACGGTTGTGGACTTTGCGCCCCTGAGCGATCGCCAAATTGAGGCATATGTCGATACAGGGGAACCGTTGCAATGTGCGGGGTGCTTTGCCATCGACGGCAAGGGCGGATTGTTTGTGGAAGGCATTCAGGGGTGCCACAGTAATGTGATTGGTCTCAGCTTGCCGCTTCTCCGGCAAATGCTGGCTGAACTGGGCTATGAAGTCACCGATTTTTGGTAGAACCAAACAACGTATTGTCCAAAGCACTTCGCCTCGCCATGTGGAGCGCCATTTCCGCATCCACATTTAACAAACTGGCCCCTTGGAGATTACTCCGTAAAAAATTGGCTCCGCGTAAACTGGCATGGTTGAAATTGACCCGTTGCAGGTTGGCTCCGCTGAAATTGGCCCAGTCGCAATGGGAGCCGCATAAGTCCGCCTCTAGCAAATTGGCTCGGACGAGATCGGCATGGCAGAGATTGACTTCGCGCAGATTGGCAAAACTGAGATCTGCGCCATAAAGGTGAGCATCAATTAAGGTGGCCCGATGGAGATTGACCTGGCACAGATTGGCCTGACAGAGATGGGCTTGGGTTAAATGGGCATTACCCAAATCGCATCGGTTGAGACGAGCGCCGTCCAGCATCGCCCTATTGAGATTGGCATCCCGCAGACAACTCCCAATTAAATTGGCCCGATACAGTTCTGCCGTGGCTAGGTTCGCGCCCTGTAAATTGGCACCGATGAGGTTGGCCTCGCTCAGATCGGCAGCGGTCAGGATACTGTCAGCAAGGTTAATTAAACTCAGATTGGCTTGTCGAAAATTGGCCTGCACCAGGGTGGCCCCTTGCAAATTAACCTGACTTAAGATTGCGCCAGCCCAATTGATCGCCTCTAAATACCATCCCCGCAAATCCAGGCCACTTAAGTCCGGAACAATCTGGGGGTGTTGCGATCGCCAATTATTCCAGGCCCCAACGCCTGATTTGAGTTTTGCTACATGGTCGGGATGGGCCATTCCGGTTTGCCTTACAAGTCCTTAACCACTTCAGGGTGTGCGCGCCCCACTGCATAATCCATCACCGTGAGGACGGCTGCCGCTGCTGCTTTGATGTCCCGTTCCGCACCCCCCAGATACAAGCGACCGAATGCGCCAACGGCTTGGACTTCTAAAATATTAATCAAAGCTGCTTTTTCGGCCTCATTAGCGGCAAGAGCTGCATAGGCAGCGGGTTGCACTTCCAAGACATAGAGCGTTTCGTTGGCCAGCAGCATTTGGCCGCGACGGGTGCGGTTAATCAACTGGGCCTGGTGGGCGTCAATATTACGGATAATCTGACTCGACACTACCCGTGGTTTGAGACAATCTTGGCGACGGACCCCCAAGGTATCCAGAATGGCATAGGAGGCGGCTTGGACTTCGGCTTGACTGGCCGCGTGGATTTCCATGAGACCGTACAACCGTTCCACCACCTGTACGCCAGGGCGAACCACGGCAGCTTTTAAGGCCACATCCATGATCCGGTTGATTTCAATCCCAGGCGAAATTTCAATCCAGAGGGAGGTATCGCCGGGTAAGGGTAAAAAACCGAAGGCTACGGTCCCCATGTAGGCCGCATGTTGCGGTTGCAGGCTATCTAAATAAACATAACTACGTAATTCGATCCCCAAGGGTGTGTGCTCCCGTTTCGACTGTCCTGATGCAACCCGCAATCATTGAGTGTACCCTGGGATTGACCGTATCATCGTGTTATGTCACGTCTTTCCTATAGAGGTCTTGTGATTACGATGTCGAAACTACTAGAACGCATCACTGTAAATCCTAGACAATGTGGCGGTCGCCCTTGTATTCGTGGCATGAGAATTCGGGTCATAGATGTCTTAGATCTATTTGCCGCAGGGCTGAGTTCGGAACAAATTTTAGAGGAATTACCCGATTTAGAAATGGATGATTTAAGTGCATCGTTGATGTATGCATCTCGTAAATTAAACCACCCTACGCTGGTCGCATGACAACGATTTGGGTTGATGCACATCTGTCGCCTGCGATCGCAACATGGATAAACCATACATTTGGGATAACAGCACTAGCGTTGCGCGATCTGGGGTTGAGGGATGCCGAAGATCCCGAAATTTTTGAAGCTGCAAAAATTCAAGGCGTTATTTTTATGACGAAAGATAGAGATTTTGTCGATTTGGTTGATCGGCTTGGCGCACCACCATAAATCATTTGGTTGACCTGCGGAAATACGTCAAACGCTCGGTTACAGGAGATTTTGAGTTCGGTTTTGCCAGAAGCGCTAGAGCTACTGCATTCTGGCGAAAAATTGGTGGAGGTTAGCGGAGATTAGCAAAACATTGCTGGCTTTGCGATAGAGTCAAGAAACGTCCTATCGCGTTCTGGAAAAATTTTGTGACGGTTCGAGTTCGCATTGCACCCAGCCCTACGGGTAATCTCCACATCGGCACGGCCCGCACCGCCGTTTTTAATTGGCTGTTTGCCCGTCATCACCAAGGCCAATTCATCCTGCGGATTGAGGACACCGACTTAGAGCGATCGCGCCCAGAATATACCCAAAATATCCTGGACGGGTTGACCTGGCTGGGTCTGACCTGGGATGAGGGGCCATTTTTTCAGTCCGAGCGGATGGATCTTTATCGTCAGGCCGTCCAAACCTTGCTAGATAAGGGTTTAGCCTACCATTGCTATTGCACCCCGGCTGAATTGGATGCCATGCGGGACGCCCAAAAAGCCCGTGGCGAAGCCCCGCGTTACGATAACCGCCATCGCAATCTAGCCCCAGACCAGAAGGCTGCCTTTGAAGCCGAGGGCCGTAAGCCTGTGATCCGCTTCAAGATTGCCGATGACCGTGTGGTCTCCTGGACGGACTTGGTAAGGGGGCAGGTAACTTGGCAGGGTAAGGATTTGGGCGGGGATATGGTGATTGCCCGTGCCGCCTCTAGTCAGGAGATGGGGCAACCCCTCTACAACTTGGTGGTGGTGGTAGACGATATAGATATGGCCATTAGCCATGTGATTCGCGGTGAAGATCATATCGGCAACACACCCAAACAAATTTTGCTCTATGAAGCACTTGGAGCAAAGATCCCGGAGTTTGGCCATACGCCGCTGATTTTGAACTCATCGGGCCAAAAGCTCTCGAAACGGGATGGGGTGACCTCGATTTCCGACTTTCAACAGATGGGTTTTATTGCCCCGGCGTTGGCGAACTACATGACGCTGTTGGGCTGGTCGCCCACGGAAGACATGACTGAAATTTTCTCCCTCACGGAAGCCGCTGCGGCCTTTGAGATGCAACGGGTGACGAAGGCTGGGGCTAAGTTTGACTGGGATAAGCTGGACTGGATTAATAGCCAGTATCTGCACGATATGCCCATTCCAGATTTGACGGATTTGCTGATTCCGATTTGGCAAGACGCAGGCTATGACTTTGATGCCACGGGCGATCGCCTCTGGCTAGAGCAATTGACCGCACTCCTCAGACCCAGTTTGACCCGTCTCAAGGATGCGGTCGATCAAGCCCAGGTGTTTTTTGTGTCGGAGTTGGTCTACGGCGATGAGGCGATCGCCCAACTCCAGCAAGAAGGCGTTGGGGCGGTTCTCACAGCGATTACCGATGGGATGTCGGAGGCGCTAGATGTGGAGACGGCTAAGGGGTTGATCAACCAAGTGGTCAAACAACAGGGTGTGAAGAAAGGGTTGGCGATGCGATCGCTCCGGGCAGCGCTGACGGGTGAGGTTCATGGTCCTGATTTGATTGAAACCTGGTTGTTGCTCCAAGGTCGGGGACTGGCTCAGGCGCGGCTCCAGCAAGGATTAGCGTTGAGTTCTACAGCACCGTGAGATCGCGCAACTGGTTCGTGAGTTTTTTGTGGCGATCTTCAATCACAGTCAAATGACGTTGCATATTCGTTAGATGGATGGGATTAACTCACACCACATTATCGAGGCCACCTTCAAAGCCTTTGCGTGATCGCATATGGCGGTTGAAATCAACCCGCACTGTCAGCCCGAAATTCCCAGTTCTACAGTGGTACTGGAGTAGGCGGTTCACTCGGTGAATGATCATCTGTGGCGGCGATTGTATCATCCGCTAGTTCAAATGCTCCGGTTTCGATGTCGATCACGTCGATCTTCCCATGATTGCCTTCTTCGACTTGTTGACGAATCTCTGACTCATACAGAGCATCGCCGCGCTGGGCGAATTCTTCTTTGCTGTAGCGGGGTTATCGAACTGCCATAGGTTT
>JBAVRC010001053.1:0-5029 GCA_049694615.1 Thermosynechococcaceae cyanobacterium
GGGTTAATGCTTTAGCCAGGAAGCCTCCTTGTCTGCCACGGTATTGTTGCCGTTGAGCCTCGTCAATCGAGAGAGGGTGGCCAAAGAGGAGATGGACGCGGCGGTAAACAATGGCGGGATGCAAGCCCCCGCAGTCGAACAGGGGTTCTGAGGGGTCAAAGAGGCTAAAGAGCTTGAGGGGAACCAGGTCATGCCTTTCCTCTTCCGTTGAGGCGATCGCCACTGGCAAGATGACCAAATCTTGAACTGGCGCTCGCAATGCTAAATGGGCAAAACCGCGATGGAAGGGGCTGAGTTGATTAGGTGGTTTGACTTGAACCATCGGCTGTGTGCCTTCGGGGAAAATGCCCACCGATTGGCCCGACTGTAACAAGTCAACGGACTGCTGGAAAAAATGCTTTTGCCGCTGGTGGGGGGCATCGAGAGGAAATGCCCCCATAGCTGACACCACCTCCCGCAGAACGGGAACTTGACTCATGTAGTAGTGGCAAGCAAACCGCAGCGGACGGTTTATGGCTGCCATCAACAGGGGAGCGTCAAGAAAACTGCGGTGGTTGCTGACAACTAGGAGCCTGCCTGTAGCAGGAATCCGCTCGGCGTAGTGTAGGGATGCTTTAGTCCCGACGGCACCGAGCAAACCGCGAGACAGGTGCAAGGGGCTATCGAAAAACATGGTTGGCATTGGCATTGAGTTAACTAGAGCTCACTGGCGAAACATCCTGATGCCAAACCTCGATCTGGCATTGCTGCTGGACCGAGCTCCCAATAGGGTTTGAGTATTTCAAAAGCCTTTACTGGCAAGGGATTCAGTCAAAACAGCTGAAACTCTTGTCCTGCTTGAGGTCTTGCAGACTTTTCAAACAGGTTCTTGGCTCTTTGGCAAGATATTAAGTTTTACTACTTTAATTATAAATAATTATAACAATAAATTGACTTTTCAGGGACAATGAAAAAAGAACTCAGTAGTTCGAGCTCAATTCAATTGTGAGGAGGGATAGCGAAATGAATCAGGGCAATGCTTTAATCGTAGGCGCAAATCAGGGCATTGGACTGGGTTTTGTCAGAAAACTCCTCCAAGATGGTGGGATTGCCCAAATTTATGCCACCTACCGCTGTCAGACATCAGCAGCTGAGTTATTGGCCCTGGAAAGTGAATATCCTGAGAGAATCTGCTGTCTGGAAGTGGATGTCACCGATGAAGGGCAGATCGCCCAAGCTGCTGCCTGCATCGGCGAAGCGGTGGGAAAATTACATCTCGTGGTCAACTGCGCAGGCATCCTCCACGAAGGGACACTCCAACCCGAAAAAAGCCTGAAACACATCAATCCAGAGCATTTACTGCGCTATTTTCAGGTCAACAGTATGGCCACCCTCTTATTCGCCAAACACCTGTTGCCCTTGTTCCGCCACGGAGAAAAAAGCATTCTGGCAGCGATTTCTGCGAAGGTCGGCAGCATTGGGGATAATCAACTCGGTGGATGGTACGGCTATCGCGCCTCGAAAGTCGCACTAAATATGTTCATGCGGAATGTTGCCATTGAGTATCATCGTACTAGCCCTCGAACCATTGTTGTCCTGTTACATCCCGGCACGACTGACACGCGCCTCTCCCAACCTTTCCAGAAAAACGTGCCGGTGGGAAAATTGTTCTCGGTGGAGCGGACGGTTAGCCAATTGCTAGGCGTGATGGAAAATCTTGACGAAGGCGATAGCGGACAGTTTTTCTCCTGGGATGGAAGCCGCTTACCTTGGTAAGCAAATACACACATCTTTTCTTTGGTCATTATTACAATAAAATTTCAAAATATACTTAATATATCGCCATAAATTAACCTTAAAGCAAGGTAGGATTTAAGTGTGGACAAGAAGGCATTGGTGATGGTTTTGTCATCGGTTTATGTATTTATTTTTAGATCTCCTGCTTGTGATTCAAAATCATAACTTTTATTGAGAATCAAATTAATAATTTCTTAGAACCCACTACAGATGTATCCACCCCCCGAACAATGGCAGTTAAAACCGCAGATCACTCCGCCAGATTGGTTGATCGATCAGGTTAAAGCGCGATCGCCCGGTTGCACGGGCCGCTTTGCCGCCCAAGTCCTGTGGCAACGCGGCCTCCGCGACCCGGAAGCCGTGCGGGCCTTTCTGGACCCCGATCATTATCAACCGGCCTCCCCATGGGACTTTGGCCTGGAAATGGAACAGGCGGTAGTCCGATTGCAACAAGCCCGCGATCGCCAAGAACAGGTCTATATTTGGGGCGATTTCGACGCCGATGGCATCACCGCAACCGCCGTGTTGTGGGAAGGATTGGGCCAGTTCTTGGTGCGCGAGGAGACCTTGCATTTTTTCATCCCCAATCGGTTGCGGGAATCCCATGGGTTGTCAAAGGCCGGGATTGATGCGATCGCAGCCCAAGGGGGCACCCTCATCGTCACCTGTGATAATGGCAGTGGCGACCACGCTGAAATGGCCTATGCCCAGACCCTCGGCATCGACGTGATCGTGACCGATCACCATACCATTCCCCACGTGCGACCCCCTGTGGTGGCCTTTCTCAATCCACGCACCTTGCCCCCGGACCATCCCCTTGCTCATTTATCCGGGGTGGCGGTGGCCTATAAGTTGGTGGAAGCCCTTTACGAGCGATGCCCCACCATTCCCCAAGACCCGGTAGAGCAACTGTTGGATTTGGTCGCCATTGGTCTGATTGCGGATCTGGTCAAACTCACCGGGGACTGTCGCTATCTAGCCCAACGGGGGCTGGCCCGCTTGAAACGCCAACTGGACTCTCCCACTCGTCCCGGTGTGGCGAAGTTGCTGGAACTCTGCAAACGCACGGGAGATCGCCCCACGGATATTGCCTTTGGCATTGGACCGCGCATCAATGCCATCAGTCGCATTCATGGAGAGGCCCGCGAGGGAGTGGAACTACTGACCTGTCGCGACCCGGACCGTGCCGCTGCCTTAGCCGAATCTGCCGAATGGACTAACCTCTGCCGCAAGGAAGTGCAACAGCGTGTCACCCGCGAAGCCGAACGCCAGCTTGAACGCTTGGATCTAGAGGCCACCCCCGTCATTATCCTGAGCGATCCGCAATGGCCTGTGGGTGTGTTAGGTCTGGTAGCCAGTCAAATGGCCCAAACCTATGGACGCCCTGCCATTTTGTTGAGCGAGGCGGCGGAGTCCGATCCGACCGATCAACCCCAACTGTTGCGCGGTTCAGCGCGATCAGTTCGCGGCATTGATTTATATCAACTGCTCCAGCAACAAGCCCATCTGCTCCATCGATTTGGTGGACATCCCTTTGCCGCCGGACTCAGTTTGCCCGTCGAGAACCTGCCCCTCTTGACCGCATCTGTCAATCAGACCCTGCGACAACAGTGGGGCCAACTGCCCCCGCCCAGCCTGGATATTGACTTGGTAGTCACCCTAGCCGATTTAGTCCCGGATCGTGGCTCCCTGCTGTTTCGCGAACTGCTCCTGCTGGAACCCTACGGCATGGGCCATCCCACCCCGCGACTGTTGATTCGCAACGGCTGGCTGGACCGTCGCCGCAGCGACTATTCCCAAACCGTGCGCGGCCAAAAGCTGAAGTATAAAAAGACGCGATTTGAACTTCGGGACGACACCACCCCCACAGCCTTTCCAGGGGTTTGGTGGGACCACGACGCCGAAGACTTGCCATCGGGACGCTGCGATGTGGTAGTGGAGTTAGAGTTTGGCCAACGTAATAAAGGCCAGGAATACCATGCACGGCTGATTGCGGTGCGTCCTGCCGAGGCGGTTTATCCCAACCCCGCAACCGACCCAGACCCTTGGCTGTTGGACTGGCGATCGCAACCGCTCCCCATCCCGGTTTTAGATCCCGTTTTGCCCCTCGATCATTGTCCCGATCAGTGGGAGGAACTGGATCGCTGGACTCAGCAAGCCCGGTTGCAACAGCACAAACTGGCCTTGGCTTACGAGGCAACCGACCCGCCTGCTGCACCAACCCAGTGGCAACAATTGGCTGGCATCGCCAAATATGCCGCCCGTACCCAAAGCATTTTATCTATGGCCCAACTGGAATCGCGTCTAACCTTCAGTGGGCGATCGCTAGAGTTAGGGTTAGCGGCATTGCAATGTCTGGGATTTAATATTCAGCGAAAGGGGGATGCACTCTCCTTACAAAGCCCTCCTTCAGACCCCATCGATGAGGAAGCAACCTTAGTGGCCCGTCAAGCGGTCGAGCAGTTTTTGACGGCGATCGCAGAGGAACAGTTTCAACGCACCTATTTCCAAAGAGCATCGGTCGAACAACTGCAACAGGTCTTGGAACAGCGTGTTTTAGCCCATACTCCGCAGAGGCAGAACACGACTTGATCGCTAATTTGAACGGTCCTAACCATCACTTCATACTTCAACTAAAAGTGTAAAATCCTTGCGTGGCAAGTTGACAAGGAGGTCAAGGCGTTTTAGATTCAGCGGAGTAGGTAACTGTTCCACCTGTGACAGTGTTGAAATATGGATAATGATACATACATATTTATTCAGTATTTCGGTTTACTCTTGTTGAGTTGGGTACTACTTGGGATTGGAATTTGGTTCTTAAGTCGGCAGATGCAACGCTACAATCCACCTATCTCCGCGCTAGTTTGGCTGATTGGCATCATCTTTGCTGCCAACCTACTCAGCCTCAGTAAAGCCACCTTTGTTCCCGGACATTCTGAGTTGATTTTTATATTTAGTTCTTCTGATGCATGGGAACGCGGTTGGCCATTTCGTTGGTATGGTATCCGTTCATTTGCTGCGATTGCATCGCCCTATTTTATCTTATTAAATACTGTATGGTGGGCTATCAGTCTGGGAGGTTGGTCATATTTGACAGTCCGCCGTCTCCCTTTCTTGCATAATCGTAACCAATCGAGACTCCTTGTGCTTGCGAGGGGTATGCGTTTAAGCCGGGACAACATGTATAGTAAGCTTTTTGGCGGGTCGAGGATTTGTCCGTCTTGCTGTGGGTAAGTCACCCATATTGAGAAAA
>JBAVRC010001054.1:0-2699 GCA_049694615.1 Thermosynechococcaceae cyanobacterium
GTGCAACAGCTTAGGGAAAAAGACTCGTCTCCGTAAGCTTTCAGCCACAGTATTGCTGACGTTCTCGTCAAGATGGAACTTAATCTGCCCTGACATTCCTTTCCCTGAGTTTGCGTTGCAGTATAGAAGGCGTTTGGGCAGCCAGTTGACTGGTAAAGGCTTCGCTCTCGCGGATATCCTGGCGAATTTCGTCTAAATGGTCGTAGTAATAGCTCAAGGCGGCGTGGACATCAGCCAGAGTAATGCTGGGGTAATGGTAAACAATATCGTCGGGAGACATACCAAGATGTTCGTACCAAATCGCAATGTCTTGCACTCGAATGCGATGACCTGCAATGCTCGGCTTGCCACCGCAGACATCAGGGGTAATTTGGAGATGCTCAGAGATAACGGTTGTCATGGTGGATTGTAGGGGTGAGAGAAAGATGAGCCTTTATCCCTCTAGTTTACAGATAGGGTCAATTGATCTGCTTTGGTTGGGGCGATCACCCCAACCAGATGAACCTCCAATATATGATTGAGTGAATCGCAAACCAATTCCAGAAATTCAAGGCTTGCCAACTCTAAAGACAAACCCCTCACACCCAGAATGATATCAAAGATATCATCGAAGCAGTTGAGAATACAACTTCTGCACTGAGTTTTTAGAACTATCCAACGGGTGTGAAACTTTGTGAATTTTGAGTCTTTAATTTGTTTGTCGATTTCCACAAATCATCAGTACTGACCGATGGCTATCAACCCCGCCCTTTCTCGAAGTCGATCAGGATGGTTAAACTGAAGAATCAGAACAGTTACTCTGCCTTCTGGAGTTTGGGGAACAATGGTAGACTCAGTGAGGGCGAAATGGTTCTGCCAGGTCTGGGTTCTGGGGTTAAAAAAGGGCGTGAGTTTGTTCGTGACTGGGTCAAGGGAGCCAAGGTCAGTGCCCTTAGCACGGTTGCAGTAGGGGCAAGCCAATGCCAGGTTATCGAGCGTCGTCGTACCACCATGCTTTTCAGAAATAATGTGTTCCATCTCAAAGGCAAGAAAGGTAACACGCTGGGGAAAACAGCAATATTCACAGCAATTGCCCGCCCGTTCAATCACTTGCTTGCGGAGTGCGGCTGGCACATAGGTTGTCATAGTTACCGATGCTGGGCCAGGGCATGGGTTTTGGCTAAACGCACCAGATGCTCTAGGGTGAGATAGCGCTCTAGTTCAGCTTCACCTTTGGCGGTTAGGGTTCCGGCTTTGCTCTGGGCAAGTAGATCGCTGACTCGCGCCTGAAATTCTGAAGAGGGGTGAATGGCCAAAATTTGTTCTGAAGTGGGTTGGCTGGCGAGTAGCAAGAGAATATCCTGCTCGTCTAGAAAATTACTAGCCCGTTGTTGAACTTGAATCTCTTGCAAGCCAAGCTCTAGCACATGCGGCAGTTGGGCTTGAAATTGCTGTAGCCTTTGGGCTAGCTCATCGGGAATATCAAGGGTAATTTGTGCCATAATGATTTCCTCTACGAGTGCTATCAATGATAGCATTTCAATAGTTGAGAATACAACTCCAACACAAAAGGAGAGCGTCAATGGCAAATCTCATCGTTCGCAATATTGACGAAGTGATCGTCAAAGCTCTCAAAAAACGTGCCAGTCAGCATGGGGTCAGTGCCGAAGCCGAACACCGCAAAATTCTAGAGCAGGTCTTGCTGCATCCGCAACGAAAATCCTTCGCAGAAATCCTCAGCCAAATCCCCAACGTCGGCCAAGACTCAGACTTTGAGCGAATTCAGGATGACCCAACCCAAACAGTATTTGATTGATACCAACATCATCAGCGAACTCCGCAAACAACGCAACGCTAACCCCGGCGTTCGCAAATTCTTCCAGCAAGCCACCGAGCAGAAAGCCCGACTGTATCTTAGCGTCATCACCATTGGCGAACTGCGCCGAGGCGTTGAACTCATCCGGCATCGCGGCGATCGCCCCCAAGCCGACCTACTAGAAACCTGGTTGCAACAGATTTTAGAAGACTACGCCGACCATATTCTAGATTTTACGGCACTTGAAGCCCAGGTCTGGGGCACATTGCGCGTTTCCCATCCCCATAACCTGGATAAACAGATCGCTGCGACTGCCCTCACCTGTGGCTTAACCCTAGTCACCGGCAATGTGAGCGACTTTGCCGGAACAGGCGTTCCCCTGATCAATCCCTTTGAAACCCTTTAGGCGATTTCTGGGAAACAACCTACCACTAGCTGAGCGAAGCCGTAGCTTGCTTCCCGAAGGGTAGGGAGCAGTGCGATCTGCCCTATTTACAGATTAAATTGGTATTGGTTCACGTTAACTTGGCCCTGTCCCCAGACCTTGATTCATGCGCGACTGGTCAAAAAGGCATCAACAATGAGCGAACCCGTCAAGGTTTTTTTATCCTACTCCCATCAAGATGAGGCATTGCGACAGGAACTGGTCTCGCACCTGAGCGGGTTACAGCGCCAGGGCATCATTGAACTCTGGCACGATCGCAAAATTACGGCAGGGACAGAGTGGGCCAATCAAATTGACCACCATTTAGAGCAGGCTCAGATAGTTTTATTTTTGATCAGCGCCGATTTTACCAACTCTGACTAACCCTCTTCTGTTACTCTGGGGAGAGTAAAATAGAAATAGAGCTTGAAACCAAGGAGGGGGCTATGACAGCACCGAGAGACCCCAAACCAACGGTTG
>JBAVRC010001055.1:0-2668 GCA_049694615.1 Thermosynechococcaceae cyanobacterium
ATAAAGCAGTTCGACCCAAGCATATTCAAGAAGGTGCAGTCCCGGTTTTGGCCCATCGCTTAGTGATGAATCCGCACTCCAAACTGTCAGGCAAAACGGCAGCAACCGTTGTCATGGATATTCTGAAACGTCTCCCTGTTCCGGTATAGTCTATGGATCTGTTGTTATCAAAGTCGCATTGCAGTTCCGGACAAGCGATCTACCAGCACTTATTCAATAACATCCAGCGCGTGATCAAAGGTCAAGATGGGGCTATTCGGAAATTGCTGGCGGCCTTCTTTAGTGGCGGGCATGTGCTGCTCGAAGACTCTCCCGGAACGGGTAAAACAACCCTCGCCAAAGCCCTAGCCTTATCCGTGGATATTCAGTTCAAGCGGATTCAGTTTACGCCCGATTTATTACCGTCAGATATTTTAGGTGTCTCGATTTTAAACCCAAAGGATCAAACCTTTCACTTTCATGAAGGGCCAATATTTGCCAATCTCATCTTGGCCGATGAAATTAATCGGGCCTCTCCGCGCACCCAGTCTGCCCTCCTCGAAGCAATGGCAGAAACCCAGGTGAGTATCGATGGTCAACAAATGAAACTGCGCGATCCCTTTTTTGTGATTGCCACGCAAAACCCCGTGAACTTCCAAGGAACCTACCCCCTCCCAGAAGCCCAAATGGATCGGTTTGCCCTGCAATTCAGTTTGGGATTTGTGTCCTTTGAAGAAGAGGTAGAGATTCTGGCACATCAACTGCAATCGCACCCTATTGAACACCTTCAACCCTGTATTTCCCTAGAAGAAATTTTTACCGTCAAGGCATTGGTGCAGCAAATTCGCGTCAGCCCAGAACTCAAACGCTACATTGTCGATCTCGTTGCTGCCACCCGTTGTGCAGCGGAGATTCAAGTGGGGGCTAGCCCACGGGGTTCCATCGCCTTAATGAAGGTAGCCCAAGCCTTAGCACTATTTGATGGCTACGAGTTTGTCACCCCTGACCATATTCAAGAAATTGCCGTTTCCGTTCTGGCACATCGTCTTGCGATGTCCCCTCAATTTTATTTTTCCAACCAAAGGGCAACGGATTGTATTGAACATATTTTGACCCGTATTCCAGTACCTGCGTAGATGATGAACTATTTCAATTATTGTTACCAGTGGGTGCTATTTGTCTTCCGCAAATGGCTCTTCCGCCAGTTTACGCCGATGGGATTGGGGGTTGTGGCTTATTTGTCGATTTCGGCGATCGCAGCCCTAGGGTCTACCCAAAGCTTGAGTCATCTTCTGATCTTTTTGGGACTGGCCCTACTGGCATCAGCCCAATTGAGCCGCCGTTTTATCCACTATCGATTCAGCGCAACACGCACCTTACCCCAATTTGGCACGGTGGGCGAACCCCTTCAGTATCAGGTGACGATTCAAAATTTAACCTCACAGGCCCAGCAGGGCTTGAAACTTGTAGAAACCTTTCCCGAACGCTTTCCTAGCTTCTTGGAATTTATGGGCATCAGAGCACGCTACCCCGTGGGCGGTCAATGGAGGGTGGAATGGCGTCAGCATGTGGCGCGGCAACAGTGGGCGATCGCCCTGCCCCAGGATCTCCCCATCCTGTCCGCCGCAACCAAAACCAAGGTGAAGGGGGAGATTCTCCCGTTACGTCGGGGGCGACTCAGCTTTGAGGCGATCGCCTTGGATTGTCCCGACCCCTTGGGGCTGGTCTATCAACGTCGGACCTACCCCCTGCCCCAGTCCGTGTGCATCCTGCCCAAACGCTACCCACTCCCACCCCTCAATCTTCCCCATGCCAGACGCTATCCCATGGGCGAAACATCCTGCGTTTCATCCATTGGCGAGGCACTCGAATTTCGCTCCCTGCGGGACTATCGCCCTGGCGATCCGACCAATAAAATTCACTGGAAAAGTTGGGCCAAAGTCGGGCGGCCTATTGTCAAAGAACAACAAGACGAATGTGCTGCACACCATGCACTGGTGCTAGACACCTTTCACCCCGATGCCCATAGCGACCTTTTTGAAGCGGCCATTTCGGTTGCCATATCCTTCTTAACCCAAGAACAACCTGAAGAATCTCTGCTGGATGTCATTTTTGCTTCTCCAGAGGCACGTTGCGTCACTGTGGGCAAAGGGCTAAGGCAACGGGCACAAATCCTGGAAACCTTAGCGACTTTAGGCCCCTGCACTCATCAAAACTTGGATCGTCTTGCACCGATCCTTGAGACCCGGTTATCCCGTTTGAGCGGTTGTTTCTGCATCTTTATCGACTGCGATGAGACCCGATATGCCTTGCTCAAAAGGCTGGTGCAGCAGGATATCCCCACCAAGGCGATCTTTCTGTGCGAGCCAACGCTTCTGCCACAGGAAGCGTCACGCGATTACCTTTCGCCACAGTGCCGCACCCACTGGGTTGCCATCGACAACATGCAACAGGATTTAGGGTTGATATGAAACAATCAGTCGTCACGTTATGTAGTCTAGCTATCTGCCTATGGGGCTATCAAACGGGCGTATGGCAACTTGCCATCCCAATGGTCATCGCCCTGGAAGCTAGGAATTTAGTGAGACGTCGATGGACCGGCACTGGTGCAGTTTAATGAGATCACGAGAGTATTGTTATAGGCTGATTAGCAAAGAATGCGGATTTGGAGGAGGTCTTCCATAGAAAG
>JBAVRC010001056.1:0-2260 GCA_049694615.1 Thermosynechococcaceae cyanobacterium
ATCAAGGGTGGGGGTTTCTGATGGATTGGGTTGGGGGGGTGCGACGGCGACGGGGAAGTAGTCCGGGTGCCAGAGCGGTTTGTTGGTGTCTTTATATAACGTTTGCTGGCTGATGTGAATCAGTTCGGCGATCGCTTTGGCTCGCGCTGTGGCATTGGCCGGAAGTCGGTTGTCTTGTTGCAGTTGGGCGACGGCTTCTTTGATCCGATGTTGTGCGGCTTCTCGTTTGGCTTGGTGGTAGCTGAAGTCGGCGGGGTTTTTTTGTTCGCCTCTATAGGTGGTGCTCCGTTGACTGGGTCCGCCCATCGGCCAGTAGTATTTCATCGCCCAGGCGGCAACGTCTCTGGCTCTTTGTTTCAGGTCTTTTTGATGGTTGCTATGCTCCAGGAAGCCTGGAGTGTTCAGGGCGGTGGTTTCAATATGCGCGGCGATTTGGTCGATGCTATCCATCCCTAGGAAGACACGGGCTTCGCAGGCGAAGGCTTTGAATTTTTCGTTGCTTTGGCCGGGGCCACTCCAGCCTTGTTTTTCGGCATCAATCCGCTCTTGCCAGTTCCCTATACTTTGCGAGGTTTTGTCGCCGTTCCGGATTCGATGGTTGAGGGCTGCGTCGGCGATCGCGTTTCGCAGTTGGTCTAGGTCTTGTTGGGCGGCTGCTGCGTCGAAGCGGTCTAGCCAGTCTTTGAGTCCCCATGGCTGGGGGTTGAGGTCGTCGTCTAGGGGCAGGAAGCCGCTGCCCGGTTGGAAGGGAAGTCTGATGCCGTTGTACAGGCTGAAGCCTTGGCCTTGCGGGATATACCGTTTGGCGTTGGGGAGGGTTTCTAGGTGGCCGGGGCGCAGTTTGTAGCCTTGGGCTTCTAGGTTTAGTTTCAAGGCGATCGATAGGTCAAAGCTCCCGATGGCTTCCGGGAGGGGGATGTACAGGTGCAGACCGCCGCTAAAGCTACTCCGGCACAGGAGGGTGCGGACGATGCCGATGGCTTCGAGGGTGTTGCGGATTTGGTTTAAGGCGTCGGGGGTTTGGTTGGGGTGATGGGGGGAGCCTGCATCGATGTCGATGATTCCCCATCGGGTTAGGCTACCGGGGCGGATGCCAATCAGGCAGTCAGGGTCTTGGTGCAACAGGGTCAATTCGTTGGGGGTCAGCGGGAATGCTTTGACGGTTTCCCAGGTTGGTTTTTCTCCTAGGCTAGGTATGGGGGAATAAATCCAGTCCCAGCCGTTCGGATATAGCTCGGACAGCCGTTGTCCAGTTTGGTCGATGGGTTGCGGGCCGACTTGGCGATAGTGTTTGAAGAAGGCTTTCGATTTGCGCATTTTCCTCGCTGGCGTTGGCCTACGAGGGGTTGCACGGATGGGCTCCGGTTGCATGTTTTTTCTCCACGGGGTGATCGCGTTTGCGGAGAAATAGGCGGTGCCATGCGAATTTATGCCCAACCGCTTGTCAGATTCAGCGAGTTACGCTTAAAATTGAACACAGCAGGACCTGGGTGACCTAACCGTCTGTAGCCAAACTTCTAGTTAGAGTCCCCTCTGCACCTATTTCAAAAATTTTTGTTCAAGTCTGCGGACCCTGCATTTCCTAGGTGCTGGGTCTTTTGACTTTTAGGCTTGTTTCATGGGCATCTGCTCCTAAATTGGCTGAGATCGATCAAACTCCTTATTTGTCTGGCTGTCAAGCTTTAAATCTGAGTCTCGACCCTTACGCAACGATTCGTCTCAATTGCCGCATCGCGGCCCGTTTGTTCCGCCGAATTGTTCCTGGGGCAAGCCCCAACAATATATCGACTCAAAACTCCGGCCTTTTCTAGCAACAGTATATGCAATTGATGGGGTTGCCTATCCCAGACGATGAGAGGGACACGAACCCCTCGACCCTCTTTATGCCTGTCGTCGCACAGTCCCGCAATTCCCTGGCAGAGGAAGAGAGGGCAGAGTATCAAGCACTAGCTACAACCGAGAAGGTGTTTTTGCGCTAACCCCGTTGCCGTTGAATTCGCTGAAATCTGGCTTTCAAAAAGTGGCGGTTCCTCTGGTTGCCGTGGCGATCTCCGCTAAGTGACAAACCTACCCAGCGGATTGGGGGTGCAGACTGTCGCGCAGGGCTTGGGAAATGCGATCACCCCTTTGGTCATGGAGGCGGCGAATCGAAGCGGACAATGGCTGGGTGAGGGTGGGGTGGCCTTCTTGACGGGGAATGCCATTCTCAAGGGCGGGTCTGCCCTGGTCCAACAGATGGCAACGAAAGGACCGGGGGTGT
>JBAVRC010001057.1:0-4073 GCA_049694615.1 Thermosynechococcaceae cyanobacterium
GGATAGGTATGTAGAGGGGACGCCATCATCGACTCTGACACGACAGCATTCGTGCAGACGATCAAAGTCGAGACAACTGCCACAGCGCTTGTCTGGCATGGGTTTTCTCCAAATTTTTCTAAAATAAATGGTGGACGCATTCCATTGAATACATTTTCCACTTTGACGAAGATTGCTTCTTAGGAGCCTACAGTCTTATTTAGGCATGACAATCTTGAGTTGTCAACCATAAATTGCTAAAGGGGGAGAATATGCTCCTATCCAGCGGACTGACTTGAATAGGCTCTACGACCATCCTGAGTTCAGTCCTTTGACAAAAAGGGGATTTGGGATAGGCATTGCTCTCGAAGATTAGAACTCAGGTCTATCCCAAGCCCCTGACATAACTGCTCAAGAGTCTCATAGGGTAATACTTTTGTTTCTCCAGCCTCTATCTTCTGAATGTTTTGAGCCGTGATTTTTATGCCCAATGATCGCATCTGGAACGCTAACTCGTTTTGTGACCAGCCATGACGCATACGAGCTTCTTTCAGAATTTCCTCAAGTGTGGGCACATCTACCGTTATCGAAACTCTCATGCTTTTTGTGGTCATAGCTAGATTTCATACCTAATCCTAAACTAACCGTGCTATACAGCCAATGATTAACTAGCATAAGTTGTCAACTGTTGATATACTAGTATTAGTATTCCTGCGACGAGTTTTTCCATCCATCCTTTAGACTTCCATTGTTGAGAACATTCGTGACCCACAATCCACAACCAAAAGTGTCATTCTCTGACGACGAAATATTCGACTATGACACCCTCAATCCCATAGCCCGTCAGAAGGTTCAGGACAAAACCTCTGAACTTAAGAGCCTGATTAGACGTAGTGCCCAAGACATTGTTGATATTGGTCAACGACTCATTGAAGTCAGAGATGAGCTTGAGTACGGCAACTTCAGGAGATGGCTTAAATCTGAATTTAGCTGGAGCGCTTCTACAGCAACAAAATTCATTCAAGTTGCCACTCAGTTTAGTTGCGTAAATTTTACGCAACTAGAGATCGCTGCTTCCGCCCTCTACCTTTTGGCAAGACCATCAATTCCAGAAGAAGCACGGAATGAGGCACTTACAAGGGCAGCGAAAGGTGAATCCATCACTCTGGGTACAGCGAAAGAGATCGTCTTGCACCAGAACCCCGTGATTCCTTCTCCCACATTTCAACCGATGACTCCACTTCAAAAATTGCTTGACGCTGAACCACGGGAGAGTCTTGAAACCTCACGAAGTCCCGTGGATGAAGAAGTTGAAGGCCCGTGGACAGAACACACTACCATCGACATCACCGCCGAAACCATTACAGATGACTCCAAATCTCCCCAAACACCAGTACCACCTGCCCCACAACCCAAACAATCCCAGATCTCGCACACTTTTGAGATTGGCGATCGCGTCCGTATCCTCCGCCGACAAAATGGACAGGACAAATGGTCTGGCTACGTTGGCAACGTCTGGGAGATCACGGTAGACGGCTGGCTCAGAGTGGATGTTGAAGGACACCAAGGAGTCAGATTTACCCTGCACCCTGATTGGGTTGAACTTTTTGAGGAGACTGTAATGACCGAACGAGCCAATACTCCAATAGTCAGCGATTCTGCTTCTTTTCCCCAAGAGAAGCAGTTACTCGCCCGTATCCCACTTGCAATCGACGGTGCAACCATTGAAGTCGATGGCGTCATTCACGATGTAGAGGTTCACTATACACACCAGGGCATTCATGGATCCGTCCGAGTCCCCGCTAATCTCATCTTTCCAAAATCCCTCTAATTGCTAGGGCACTGTCTTGTGGTAATACCAGCAATCGGCGGAATACGACTCATTTACCTTGAGCAAGACACTTGGACAAAGTGGATCACCCCATCAAGCTAAGGTTGTGAAACGGGCTGAAACCCTTGAGCTATAAGCATCTGAACCCCTTTATTTGCCACACTGTCCAATTTGGACACAACGAACCTGCATTCCGAGGGCGATGCCATGCATCGTCCAGAAAATGCAATCATTGATATCCCTGCGGTAGCAATTCCCGATGAAATGGCCACACCCACTAAAGCAGTTGCACCGCTAACCGAATCCCCCCAAACAACCTCTCCACAATTCAGCGTGGGGGATCACGTCCCCATTATTCGCCGACAGCATGGACAGGACCCTCTGGAATCTCCCAAACCCCAGGATTGTCCTCTGCGATAAATTTATAATTAGCGATTTTTGACTCTCCAGTTATGCTGGTGGGTAATTCAGTTGTTTTCCGCAGTACACCATTGTCTATGTCCGACCTTAAGCCGTTACCCCTATTCGACTATGCTACCTTAGACCTTGCAACTTCTGAGTTCCTTCGGTCGAGCGCCGCTGAAGTCAAAGCCCTCATGCGGCAAACCGTCGAAAATATTATCCGAACCGGAAATATCTTAATAGATGTCAAAAACAGGCTTCCTCATGGACAGTGGATGATTTGGGTTGAATCTGAGTTTGGTTGGACTCACCGAACTGCTCACAGGATGTTAAATGTTGCCGAAAACTTCAGTATCGAGAATCTTTCTAATCTAGATATCGCCACTTCTGCCTTATATATCCTGTCTTCTCCCTCGACACCGGAAGAAGCACGGGAAGAAGCTATCTTTTTGGCTCAGCAAGGTCTGAAAATAACCCAAGCAGCCGCGCAAGAGTTGCGCGAACGCCACATTGACAGAGCAGGCGGCTCTAAAACAAAAAAACAGCCCTTGATTGAACCGCAATCCACAGCACAACAACTGCTCGATCTAGAACCCCCACCACTCCAGCAACCCCTGATTACTCCCCCCCCAAATGACTTTCAACCCGATGATAAGAATGTCGAACTCAAGGATGAACCCAAGGCTACTCTCGCAAAACGCGAACGCCTTAAGAAGTCGCCAGAACAGCAAAAACCGACTCCCATAATTGACACATCCTTAATTACGAGCAAGGCTAAAACGGTTGAAGCGGGTCAAACCTGGCGGCTGGGTGGCTTTCACATTCTTTACTGCGGTGAACCCACTGACCCTAAGTTTATCAAGCGGCTAACCCGTAACGTCTCTTTATTGCTTGAATTTCCCCTTTCCTATGATCCTCTACCAAAAGCCTTTGTCAGCAATTTTCAGAGCCATCTTGCTTTCAATACATCCCTTCATAACGATTTTGATCTAGGCGTTATTCGTGAAATTGTTGAGACGACCATCGAAGGCACTACAGATGGCGGCGATGGCGTTGTCCTCTATTTCTTACCTGACCCTGCCATTTTCTTATTACTTGACCAACTGGAGTGCATCACCTACTGTGCTGAACCTGACCCCGTAAGATGCAATATGGCGATCGCAGCTTGGACCACGGTAACCAAGAGGGCTGCTTCGAGAATTTAGAAATCACGATGCCAACTCCACTTCTGGCAAAGGGACTTTGCGATTCGTATAGGCCGCAATACTTTGATTCATTGCGGTTTTCGCTTGGCCCGACAGCGGCTCCGGTTCTTTCCCATTAAATGCGATCGCCACTTCTGCAATCCGATTCAGGTAATCCGGGGAAGCGTTGGATAGTCGGGCATTTTGGTGCCAGGTCCATAATCTATCCTGCAATTGCTGAAACCCTTGCATATCCCGCTGCATGGCTACCGAGGCTTCTTTCGAGAGCGGCTGACCCCTGGTCGCTTCAATCTTGGCTAGATACCCATCGCTATGCTCTAGCGCTTTTGCGATTCGCTGCCAAGCTTGGATATCTATGGGCTGCGCGTTGTTCAACAGATTTCCCTGCCAATTGCCTTGTTCAGGTTGCCGTCGTTGCAACTGGGGAATGCGCCGTACTAGCTCCCATGCTTGCTGTTCCCCGGTTGGACTATTCTCGTAGGCGGCATAGACTGTCCCGCCTCGATGGGCAAATTCCGCCAAGTCCTCAGGCAAGTCTTTTGGCGATTCCGCCAGGTAGATCGTCCCTGTTCCCGCTTGTCTCCGATCCTGTACCGCCAATGACAGGGCTTCCAGCGGCGTATCCGTCAACAACACCCGATTACTTTGTCCCTGAC
>JBAVRC010001058.1:0-3218 GCA_049694615.1 Thermosynechococcaceae cyanobacterium
AAGGCGATCGCGTCTGTTTTGTTTGGGCTGGCGATCGCTCCTACTTGAGCTGAATACGAGGAAAAGGCGATCGCTTTTCGGCTGAACCTCAAGAGGGTGATCGCGTTTGCTTTCGTAGGACTGGCGATCGCTCTACAGTCAAAGCGTATAATTCCGTCTAGAATAGAGCTATTCCGACAGCTATAGCTTCGTTATGACAACCCAGCGCGTAACCATAGAGCTTCCAGAATTTATTTTTCATCGCTTTGTTCAAATTGCTGAAGCGACACACCAGCCACTCGAAGACCTGATTGCTCAAAGTGTCGTCAGTAATTTGCCCCCCTCTGCTGAAAATGCACCCTTAGAGCTGCGAGCAGAGTTGACGGAAATGCAAACTCTCAGTGTTGACGAGCTACTGGCGATCGCTCAAACACAAGCTAACACAATCCGACATGAAAATCATGTGCAACTCTTAGAGAAAAAACAGACAGAGGACTTATCTGCCGAAGATCAAAGAGAATTAAACAACCTGAGGCAGACAGCAGATCGGCTAATGTTACGAAAAGCCTACGCATGGGCAATCTTACGCTGGAAAGGGCATAGAATTCCCTCGCTACAGGAACTAGCCGCACCGCTGTGACTATTTCAGCACAATTGCGCCAGCAGGTTATTATAGCCGCCGACTATCGCTGTGAATATTGTAAATCCTCCTCTCGGCTGACAGGAACACTTTTAGTAATGGAACACATTTTGCCTCGCTCATTAAGCGGCACAGACGATCCAGAAAACTTAGCTGTATCCTGTTACCGTTGCAATGAGTTTAAAGGTGCAAAAATACACACAACAGATCCTGACACAAATCAACTTGTAGAGCTATTTAACCCTCGGATGCAGACTTGGACAAAACACTTTATGTGGAAAAATAATGGAACACTGATCGCTGGCTTGACAAATATTGGTCGCGCAACAGTCATAGCTTTACGTTTGAATAATTAAAACATTGTAGAAGCACGAACATTTTGGGTTGAAGTAGGATGGCATCCGCCAACAGACATGACTTAAAGGATCTCCTAAGAGCAGAAAGCTTTGCAAAATAATTTGGGCTGGCGATCGCTTTTACTTGAGCTGAATGCAACGGAAATGCGATCACTTTTCGGCTGAACCTAAAGAAGGCGATCGCTCAGTCTAGTCGGATGCCCAGTCAAGTGATTGTCAATCTCCCACTCAGCTATACTAAAAGCATTGCAGTAGAAGCATAGTTACCCATGAGCACCCAAGAAATATTACAAGCACTCGTTGATCTACCCTCTGCCGACCAACTGAAAATTGCAGAAACAGCCCTTCAACACCTGCAACAGAACCGCCAATCCTTAACAAAAGATCAGCGTCGTCAACAGATGGCGATCGCTGCGATCACTGCAGTAGATGACTACTCAACCAACCATGAACTCATAACCTTTACTGCTCTAGATGGAGAAGATTTCTATAACGAAACTGATCGTGATGTAAATTGAGTCAATCCAATGCTTAGAAGCGAGATCTGGTTAGTTCGTCTTGATCCGACCACTGGCACAGAAATCAGAAAAACTCGGCCAGCTATTATTGTCAACGACGACAGAATTGGCATTTTGCCACTTAAAGTTATTGTAATTGGTCACAGCAAGAAGCAGGGCTTATTGAGAATACGTTGATTCTTAAGCCCTAAGCCACAGTCGGGGACTCTAGCAGGGGAGGAGGTCGCCCCTCATTGGCTAACAAGTTGAACAACGCCTCCATCGCATTCTTGCCTTGGAGTCTCATGGTTTCGAGGAAACTAAACATCATGGCCACTAATTGGCTGCCCCAGTGGCTTCTGGAACCGCCACTCATTTTGCGATGGACCACCACAGGCCGCAGAGAGCGTTCGGCGTCATTATTATCGGGTTTGACTTCAGGATGGGAAAGGAAGGTGAACCACTCCGGCCAATGCCGCCTAAAGCGATTGGCTAAGGTTTGAGCATCATCTGCCCATCCGCCTTTGGGGGGATGAGTGAGCACCTGTTCGAGTTGGGCTTCCGCCACCAAACGGTGGTGTTGCAGTTGTTCGAGGGTGAGCTGTCCGGCATGATAGTCCCGATGTGCCTGTCGGGCTTGTTCAAGAATCGGAAAAACCTGTTGGGCAAAGATGCGATTGGCAGCGATCAGCGACCCTTCGAGGGCTTTCAATTCCCGTCCAATGTGGGCCAGACATTTTTGTTTGGCCTCAGCGGATTGGGGACCATAAGCCGACCAGCAATCACTGCTGAGAATGCCGGAAAAGTCTTCCCCTAGTAATGATTTGACCTCCGCAGAACTCCGCGTTGGGGCGAAAAATAACACACACACTTCCGGGGAGGTCGCCACCCACAGCCAATAATTGACCCCATTGAGTCGGTAACTCGTTTCGTCAACGCAACGCACCCCTGGGGTTTGAATCAATCCCCACCACTGTTCATAACTCGGATACAAACTGCGACAAAACCACTGATGCATCTTGGCTAAACTTCCCTGAGATAAGGGCACCCCCAAGATCGTCTCAACCAGGTATCGTTGTTTGCCCCAACTCAGATGCCCCCCGTATCCTAGCCAGCCCACCAGACTACTGAGCAAGGCTCCATAGCTAAAATCTTCTCGACATCCCAACGGCAATGGTGCATATCCTTGCCACCCGCACACCGGGCACTGATATGGGCGGCGCTCATACTCGGTCACCCGAATCGGTTGGTTCACCAACTCGGCAATCTGATGACGACGGACGGGGGCTTCAGGGATACACTCAACTGGAGCACTGCACACCGGACACGCCGTTACGGGCAGGTCTTGGTGCTCATCGACTTGCTCAAACCCATTGCGCGTTGTGCCAGGATGATTATATTTCGGGCCCCGTTTCTTGCCCACCTTAGCCGTAAATCCCTTGCTCTTCTTCCGCTTGAAGATGTCTTGCGAGGGCGGGGTGGAGCTATTCTCGCTCGTGCGTTGATTGAGTTTGTTCAGTTTTTCTTCAAGCGCTGCTAACTCGGCTTGAAGCTTCTCCAGTTGCTGACGCTGTTCAACATACGCTTCATACCAAAACCGGGCACCCTGTTGCTCTGGGTCAAACCCAGGGGCGTCCATTAATGCTTGTAGGTTTTGGGCTTTCAGTTCCATATCCCTCAGGCTACGCGCTCAGTGGCACTTTCAGCCATTCTCATTTAATGATTCTTATTGCACTGACCAATTAC
>JBAVRC010001059.1:0-5521 GCA_049694615.1 Thermosynechococcaceae cyanobacterium
ATACTTGCTTGCAAAGGCAGGAGCGATGACCGCAGCCTGAATACCGACCTGAGGTTGCAGTTTTTTCGGTGGCGCTATGTCAGCTGCAAGTGCCGCAGGAACGCCTGACAAATCGAATCGGCGCAAATCCAAGCGACTCGCAAGAGACGATGCAGCATCGAAACCGCTTGAGCGGTTCGTGTAAGTCAACACAGCACAAACCCCAATGGAAACAAGCAAAAGCCGTGGAAAGCATTGACGCGGTCTAGATTGCATGACCAAATCCCTTTTGTTTTAGAGATACTTATTAATATAGGATTATAAATTAATCCGTCAATTTGAATTATTTTTTATCAAAAATTAATGCATTACATTTGGAAACGTCTCGAAAAGCGTTTGTAATTCATGTTGTCAAAACTTTGCTAGTCAACCCTTTTACATAGATGAATACTCCTTTATCTACTAATTGCCTTGGTGATTTACCCTGCGGGTAAGCACATCTCAAATGCTATTGACAGCTAGGTCGGAATGTGTAAATGATTTTGAGACACCAAGTCAAGGAAATTAGTGTAGATCCTCCTGAGTCGATTGAGGGGTAGATGGGGGCGGGTTGATCCAGACTTCCGTCGGGATCAATGGAGGGATAACATCCCGTTCACAAAACGCGCTGGATAGGTTTGATACACGGCTCATAACACCTGCGATCGCTGCTGTACAACATGCTCGGCGTGGCCGTAATGCAGGATCTGCGATGGGTCAACGTAACTGTACGGACGTTACTGCGCCAATACCTTTACACTGTCAAGCATAATGCCGCCTCCCCCATCAGATGCGCCAGACGTAGATGTGAAAATAACCTGCGTAATTGGGCCAGTCGCCTTAAACGTTACAGCGAGAGACTTCCAATTGGGCTGCGTCAGTGTAGCTGTAGTGTGCTTAATCGTTTTAGAGAGCAATACTGTTCTGGTCGCTCCAATATTCACGAGCTGAACCAGTGCAGACTCGTTACCACCGCCGATGGGATTATTCGTGTACGAAAAGCTCAATTTATACAAGCGTCCAGCGACCGTTGGAAACACCTGATCGAGGCTTCCAATTGTATTGCCGTTGAGATCCAGAATTTGAGATCCATTAACCGCAGCTTGGCTACCCCAATCAACCCCTAGTAAGGGAGCTGTGAAATCGACAACATCTATGCTTCCAGGGCAAGCAATTCTCCAGCCTGTAAATCCCACAGCAGCTTCGCCTCCTCCACTAAGAGTCACAAAAGCACCAGGTGCGGGGGGATTGCTTGGAGACTCAAAACTTCCGTTCACTAAAAGATTTTTTGGCGCTGGTTGGGCATGACCAGCCGCCTGAAGCATAAAAAACAAAACGGCCACGATAAAAACAGGCCGACTTGGTAGATTTTTCATGGTAAGCCTTTAGAATTGATGAAGGCAGGATTTTAGACTACCTTAAATATTACAACACAGTGCACAAAATGAATCTATATGCGTTTAGCCTGTGTTGCGCATCCCTGCGGCAATACCATTAATGGTTAACAGCGCACCGCGCAACAATTCCGCCTTGCTCACCGTGGGGCCAAACGTCACCGCCTTGTGCTGATGACGCAGTCGCTTTAACAACGATACCTGTAGAAAATTGAGGGGCACAATCGTCCCGTTGCGGAGTTGAACGGATCGCTGGAGTCCCGGATCGCCATCCAATAATCGTTGGTGCCCTGTAATGCTTAAAATCAAATCCCGTGCCAGATAATATTCCTGAGCAATTTGTTCAAACAACCGTTCAAACCGCGCCATATCTTCGGGATGGCTGAGTTGCTCTACATAGTGATGGGCAATTTGCAGATCCACCTTGGACAAGGTCATCTCCACCTTGGAAATCACCATCTTAAAAAAGGGCCATTTGTAATAGAAATAGCGCAGCAATTCGATATGGTTGGATTCATCCACATCCAGAAAATCCTTCAGGGCCGTGCCAACCCCGTACCAAGCCGGTAACAAAAAGCGGCTTTGGGTCCAGCTAAACACCCAAGGAATAGCCCGCAAACTATCAATACTCTTTTTCTGCTGCGGTTGGTTGGGTCGTCGGGCTGATCGCGAACTGATCTGTAACTGACTGATTTCTTGAATAGGTGTGACCTGATGGAAAAACTCCACAAAGTCCTCTTGTTCGTAAATGAGCGACCGATACCGCTCCCGCGATCGCGCCGATAATTGCTCCATAATGTCGTGCCACGGTTCAATATGGTCCATCGTGGAGTGCAATAGGCTGGCTTGTACCACCGCCGTGGTAATGGTTTCTAAATGGTAGAGCGCCAATTCCGGCAGAGAATATTTAGAGGCCACCACCTCGCCTTGTTCTGTAATTTTGATGCGACCCTCAATGCTATTTCCCGGTTGGGCCAAAATCGCCTCATAGGCGGGCCCACCCCCGCGTCCCATCGACCCCCCGCGCCCATGAAAAATACGGAGGTTGATGCCGTAAGCTTGGGCCGTGTGGGTCAAGCTTTGCTGAGCCTTGTAAATTTCCCAGTTGCTGCTGAGAAAACCAGAATCCTTATTGCTGTCGGAGTACCCCAGCATGACTTCTTGCAGAAAGGTCATCGGTTGCTCGGCGGATGCGTCGGGGTCAGCCTCCTCTGAAGCGTTGGGCATACGGTTCACTGCCAGGTACTGGCGGTACATGGGCAGTTCCCATAACTGCGACATCGTATCGGGAGCACGTTGCAAATCATCGACGGTTTCAAAGAGGGGAACCACGGCCAAGGTGCCACTCTCCGTGACGGGATCGTACAATCCAGCTTCCTTGGCCAGGAGCAAAACCTCCAGCAAATCGCTGGCATCATGGCACATGCTGATCACATAGGTCCGACAAATATTGACCCCAAATTCTTCCTGCAAGCGCCGAATCATGCGGAAGGTTTCGATGGTTTCTTTCGTGGTGGTGGAAAAAGGCAACTCCGATGGAATGAGGGGACGACGGGTTTGCAATTCTGTGGTTAACCAGAGGGAGCGCTGCGCTTCAGTTAAGTCGTTATAGCGTTGCGGCAGAATTTGCAGATATTCAATAATTTCTTGCAGGGCATCTGAGTGACGCGAACTTTCCTGGCGGACATCCAATTCCACGAGATGGAAACCAAATATTTCCACTTGGCAAATCAGATTATCCAGTTCGCGACAGGTTAGCCCAGTAGATTCCAACGTCTCGCGAATTAAGAGCAACTCGGCTAAAAAATCCTGTTCCGACGCGTAGAAGTGGGGTTGTACGGCCATGGCCGTGGCGGGCTGGGTGGCAGGGGGCACCCCAGAGGGCGAGTGCAGGGGACTTTGGGTGGTAACCCGTTGCTGGTTGCGATCGCAGGTATTTTTGAGCCGTTGCAGAATGTAGGTCAGCTTGAGGCGATAGGGTTCTTGGCGATAGCGAATGGCCTGTTGATTGTAGATATCCGGCATCTGCAACTGGTCTTGTTCTAGAGACTCCAGTAAACTGGACCGGACATCGCTCCAGTGCATGGACAAACTCAACAGCGACACCAGCTTCTTAACCGATTCCATATATTTTTCGAGCACGACATTGCGTTGATAGCAAGCCGTTTGCCAGGTAATTTCCGGCGTGACGGAGGGGTTCCCGTCGCGATCGGCCCCCACCCAAGACCCAAAGCGACAAAAATTGTAACGCGGAGGTCTCAGTTTGGGAAAACATTGCTGCATGGATTGGGTGAGGCGGCGATGGAGT
The DNA here is from genome assembly GCA_049694615.1 of Thermosynechococcaceae cyanobacterium. Taxonomy (GTDB): domain Bacteria; phylum Cyanobacteriota; class Cyanobacteriia; order Thermosynechococcales; family Thermosynechococcaceae; genus JAAURS01. The sequence continues at coordinate 3,721 of JBAVRC010001059.1, forward strand.
TGGGGAATGGCATTAAACATCACTTCCTTAAAGTAATGCAAACTATATTCCACCTCGTCCATGACCGTCGGCTTAAACTGGTGCAGTTCGTCTGTGCGCCACCAAAACCGGATTTCCTCCATCAACTCGACCCGCAGCGCCTCCACTTCCCAACTGGCCAAAATGTTGGCAGCATATCCAGCCTCAACCGTATCCAGCCGCCCCAGGATTTTGGCAATGCGGCGTTGTTTATCGCGAATGGTTTGGCGCACGATTTCGGTCGGATGTGCGGTAAAGACCAACTTCACATCCAAGGACTCAATCAGCGCCTGAATGTGACGGGGCGGTACATTTAGCCCCTTGAGCCGAGGAAACAACCAGGAAAAGGTGCCCACCTGCTTTCCGGTCGGAGAGATCTCGTATAAACTGCTTTCCAACCGTTCTTTGTGGCCGCTCCGAGAATCGGCAAAATAGAGCGTCGGCGCAGCGCCATGCAACGCCACCTCCGGTTGCGGCGGGGCATCCAACCGCTTAGCCGACTCGCTATACCGCACTGGACCGTGGGTACGAATAATGCTGTCTTCTTGTTCGTAGTGTTGTTCAACGGTGTTGATGAGTTGAAAATAGAGGGCAAAGGCCCGCGCGGCCCGGACTGCCTCATCGAGTTCCAGTTTTTCCACCACTTTGAGGACTTCGGTTTGCGGAATGGTGGGGGCTTGTCCCTCTGGGGAACACATGGCCCGCAACTGTTGCAATAAATCAACCAGTTCTTGCCCACATTCCTGTCTGAGAACAGCCTCAAGGAGATCTTCAATGACCTTTAACCGATGCTGCAAAAGCAAGTCGATGCTGGCATGGGAAGGCAGCTCTGTGGTGGAACGATTTAGGGTAGAACTCATAGGTTAAAATCTACGCGGTCCAGCAAGCTTACTTGATAATTCTAGGGGCTAACCTTCGCTTTTAGTGCGTCCTCTGAGGCGATGTTATATCGGGGGACCCCGGCATAAGCAACAGCAGAGAAGACATTGGGCAAAGAAGATGGCCCTCGTTTGTTTTTAATATCCTACGGTCAGAGATACTGATTTCGTCTGTACCGACCAACACGGTCTGACCAAATGCTTCGCCTTTACCGTGCCAATGCCCAGTCTTTGGTCCAATGGAGCAGGGTGTTTACCTGTGCTTCTGTTGCAGCTTCGCAATAGATCCGTAAAACTGGCTCGGTGCCGCTAAACCGAATCAGCACCCAACTGCCATCGACGAGGCGGTATTTGTAGCCATCGGGGGCAACCACGTTGCTGACAGCAATGCCGGCCATCTCGGTAAGAGGGTTTTGTTGCAGTTCTTGAATGAGTTGTGCTTTGGCGGCATCGCTCGATAGGGTTAAATCAATGCGATCATAGGCGCTGGCAAAGCCAGTGCGGTCTTGGAGCGATCGATACAACTCGCTGAGGTCTTTACCACTAGCCGCGATCGCCTCCAGCACATACAAAGCGGATAGCAGCCCATCCCGTTCGGGAATATGATTGCCGTAGCCAATCCCACCCGACTCTTCGCCGCCCATGAGGGCCGTTCCCGTTTGCATCATCCGGTCGGCAATGTATTTGTAGCCGATGGGGGTTTCAAAAACGGGCAAGTTGAACAGTTGGGCCACTTTGGGCATGAGATCCGAGCCGCTGACGGTTTTGATGAATTCGCCCGTAAAGCCGCGACGACTGGCCAAATGCTCAATCAAAACCGGAATCAAAATCTGAGAACTCAGGAAATTGCCTTGACCATCCACCGCCGCAATGCGATCGCCATCGCCATCAAAGACAAACCCCAC
>JBAVRC010001060.1:0-1944 GCA_049694615.1 Thermosynechococcaceae cyanobacterium
AAACTATTGCAAGTTCTATTGAAGCAACAAGATTAGTTTTCTTGTGGGATTACCAGATTTTGAGTGGGGTGTAGTCCCAGCGAAATAGAAACACTGAAAGGGCGATCACCCATACCGCAACAAAAACTATGACCAATCTCCTGATCGTCGAATCCCCCGGCAAAAGAAAAAACTGAAATCTATCCTCGGTTCTGGGTGGGATGGCATATCGCCCAAGTCCTCGGACTCAAAAAGCCCAAACGGGTTGTGTACCAAGAGATTACCGAAACAGCGGTAAGAAATGCGACGATAGGGGTGGATTCAATAAGTAAGCTGATTCATCTAGGATGAGAACATGAATCGAGACAAATCGCGCAGATCGAGAAGATGCTTCATCGTCATCTAACCCTAAATCAATCTCAGCGCTGGTGTTTGCCAGCGCTTGAAGATATCATTCTGCGCGGTAATTTGAGCGAATGGCTGGACTTGCTTCAAACCCTTGCAGAGGATAGCTCAAAAGAAATCGCTCGAAAAATCCAGAGCCTCTGTGCTAGCAACCCTGATGCTGCTGAGCAGTCCTACCGATTTTTTGAACAATATTTGCATGCCGGAACCGTTAAAAATTGGGAAGCTTCTAGCGTTGTATCTTGGACAGAAACCGTTCTCAACGCTTTGCAATGTCCTGACAATATGAAGACTACAGACTGGGAACAAATCCTGTCAGCCGCATCCATGCTCCAGCAACGGTTGCCGGATGCCGTGTTGGTGGGGGGCACAGCCGCTGCGCTCCATGCCCAACATCGAATCTCTTACGATGCAGATCATGTGGTGTCTAATTTGCGAGAGCGTTTTGAAGCGGTGCTAGCTGATTTAGAGTCGGTTTCAGGATGGCAGACTGCACGAGTCCGTCGTCCAGTACTGATTCTGGGAAGTTTAGAGGGAATTGAAACAGGTGTTCGTCAACTGATTCGGAATCGTCCGCTCGAAACAGAAGTCATTCAGGTTAAGGGGCAGTCAATCGTTATTCCAACCATTGCCGAAATGCTGCGGATCAAAACATTGCTGGTCCTAAAGCGAAATGCAACACGGGACTATATCGACGTGGCAGCACTGTCTGCCACGATGGGGCTAGCGGCATCCGTCGAGGCATTGTTGCCCATGGATGCCTATTATCCCCAATCCATCGAGGGATCGGTACGTCAGCAGGTCCTACGTCAACTGGCTGCCCCCTTGCCCTATGACCTAGACGGCACCGATTTATCTATCTATAAAAAGCTCGATCTGCAGTGGCAATCGTGGCAAAATGTGAGCGGTCAATGTGTCCAGTTAACCCAGTCCCTTGCTCAAAAGCTGCTGCAACAAAAGCGATCGCGTGATCCAGGGTTGTAATCCATGACCAATCTCCTGATCGTCGAATCTCCTGGCAAAATCAAAAAACTGAAATCCATCCTGGGTTCTGGGTGGGAGGTGAAAGCCTCCGTAGGTCATATCCGCCAACTGGCCAACGACGGCGAAAGCGCCTTGGGCTTCGACCTCAACGGCGATCGCATCGACTGCCGCTACATCCCCCGCGACGACCGGGCCAAACAAACCATCGCCGGACTCAAAGCCGCTGCCCAACAAGCCACAGACGTCTTCATCGCCTCCGACCCCGACCGGGAAGGCGAAACCATCGGCTGGCATATTGCCCAAGTTCTCGGACTCAAAAAGCCCAAACGAGTCGTGTATCAAGAGATTACCGAAACAGCGGTAAGAAATGCGATCGCCCATCCGCGCTCCCTAGACCTGCACCTCGTCGAAGCAGGCCGATGTCGGGATTGCCTGGATAAACTGGTGGGCTATAAAGGCTCCCCCTTGGTGTGGCGACTCAACAACGGAGCCAAAAGCGTCGGACGAGTCCAGTCCGCCACCCTGCACCTGGTCTGTCAACGGGAACGAGAAATCCAAGCCTTTAAACCCCAAGAC
>JBAVRC010001061.1:0-5261 GCA_049694615.1 Thermosynechococcaceae cyanobacterium
AGCGCCTATCTGATGAAGCCGCCGCCGATTGCAACCTTGAGAGACCAACTGTCGGAATTTGCGATTGTGCTGAAAAACAGGGTGCGGCCCTTGGGGATGGAAACCCTGGGCTGGCCTTGTCTACTAACGGGATCGGGAATGGCCTTTCCTTGGACCCTCATCCAGTCTGTTTCGCTGGCTGGGAGCATTAATGCGGACGACATGCAATTGACCATTGATTTTGCCTTGCAGGGTGTTCCCCCGGTGTATGAGCCGCAGTCCCGTGTGACAGGTCGTATGATGGCCGCCGAAGATGCTACCAGTCAGCGATCGCGTTGGGAGAATGGACATCTGAAAGTGATTGCGGGCCGGGTTCCTGCCTTGCTCGGTCTGGCGTTACAGTTGCGACGGTTCGATCTCTTCATTCTGGCCCTAGATGTGGCCATTCCCCCTCTCGCCCTACTGATCTGGCTCTGGTTGGGGATTTCCCTATTGGAGTTGCTGATGTACGGCATCGGCATCATCGGTCAAGGCCCCCTTTATCTCGGTATTGGAGCGGGTGGGCTATTTCTATTGAGCATTTTTTTGAGCTGGAAAAAATTTGGGCAAACCATCTTACCCCGGCGGGTTTGGTTACAGGTTCCCCGATATTTGCTATGGAAGCTTCCGATTTATCTGCGGTTTATTGCCCAACCCCAACCCGAATGGATAACCACTGAGCGAGACAAAACCAAGCCAGCCGATTCTGCTTAAACCGTAGGACGTCAATCTAGCCCATTTTTCCTTTGAACTTCAGGCACTAGCGCAAACAAACACCCCCTTGAACCGCCCTTGCGCAGCCGTAACGCCAGCGATCTCGCCAACCGAAGCGATAATCGCATAAAATTGGGGAATTCCATTCATTCATCTACCCATTAGGTTTGCTATTGACTTCAGATCTTGCACTATTGAATACGTCCCAAGTCTCCCAACTGTTGCAATCGCTTCCTGGGATTGTCTTTATTCGCGCCGGAAATACCGATAAGACAATGCGTTTTCTATCGGAAGGATGTCTCCGTCTGACGGAATATCCAGCCAGTACCTTATGTGAATCTGTTGAGTCCAATCTGTCTTTTAATCGCATTATCCTCCCAGAAGATTTTATTGAACTGAGCAACCGTATTGATAATGCAATAGAGACTTGTGAACCTTACAGTGCAGAATACCGAATTCAAACTAAGTCGGGCACCCAACGCTGGTTCTTAGAACAAGGAACGGTTTACAAATCTGAAGCTGATGTGTATCTAGAGGGTCTTATTACAGAGATTTCTGCTCAAAAGTTAACCCAGTTTCAGTTACAGCAAGATGCATTTTACGACAAGCTCACAGGTCTCCCTAATCGCTCCTTATTCATCGACCGTCTAGGCCAGTCTGTGCGTCGCGGTCAACGGGAAGGAAATTCTCAATTTGCAGTGTTGTTTCTGGATCTCGACCGCTTTAAAGTGATTAACGATAGCTTGGGTCACGCGGTAGGAGATATGCTGCTAACGCAAGTAGCCCAGCGCCTTCAGAATTGCGTCCGTCCTGGAGATACGGTTGCGCGCCTAGGGGGCGATGAATTTACAATCCTTCTTGCCGAGATTGGTTCCTTGGTAGATGTCATACAGGTGACGGAACGAATTCTCAAGGACATGAGTGCTCCGTTTCTATTAGAAAATCAAGAGATTTTTACGACAACCAGTATTGGTATTGCCCTGAGTTCATCTGGCTATAGCTATCCTGAGGATCTGATCCGAGATGCCGATATTGCGCTCTATCAAGCTAAGGCGTCGGGGAAGGCGTGTTATGCCCTATTTCAACCTGGAATGCATATCCACGCCGTTGCGCGGCTACAAATGGAGAATGACCTGCGCCGAGCGATTCAACGACAGGAGTTTTGTCTGCTCTTTCAACCGATCGTATCCATGGAAACGGGCACCTTGGCTGGGATGGAAACCTTTGTCTATTGGCAACATCCAACTCGCGGATTGCTTGCGCCGGGGGAGTTTTTGCCAATAGCGGAAGAAACTGGATTGATGATTCCGATTGGTCAGTGGGTGCTGCAAACGGCTTGTACTCAGATGAGTCAGTGGCACCAATCTTTTCCCGCAGCACATTTAGTTTTTATTAGCGTCAATTTGTCCAGTCTGGAAATGATGCATCCAGATTTGGTTGCATTTTTACAGACCGTTCTGCAAGAAACGGAGCTTAATCCGCTGCGGTTAAAGTTGGAGATGACGGAAAGTACGTTGATGCAGCATTCCGAGTCTGTCTTATTACAACTCCAACACATTAAGGCGCTGGGAGTACAGTTATGTATAGACGACTTTGGAACGGGTTATTCGGCCCTGAGTTATCTCGATCAGTTTCCGATTGATTATCTCAAGATTGATCGCTCCTTTATCGCGAGAGCCGATGCACCGGAACAATTGGAAATTGTCCGAACCATTTTATCCCTCGCGGCCAGTTTGGGACTTCAGGCTGTGGCGGAGGGCGTAGAAACGAAAGCGCAGTTAGCCCAGTTGCGTGCGCTTCAGTGCGAGTTCGGTCAGGGTTATACGTTCGCCCGACCGATGGAAGCCTTCTCAATGCAACAGTTTTTGGAAGAGCAGTTCAGTGGCGATGCCTTGACTTCCATTACGGTAGCGCTCCCGCGTTTGTCGATTCGGACCCAAGCGGGCTGTTATCAGGTGTTGCTCATTGGTCGGATGTCTTGGTCTTTAGGGCGATCGCAAGACAGTACGCTGTTTTTGGCGGATCGTTTGGTGTCTCGCGACCATGCCATGATTCTGCAATTGGCGCGTTCTGCTGAATTTTACTTGGTCGATTTGGGCAGTCGAAATGGTTCCTTTATCAATCAGCAACGGGTGAAGGGACCTACCCATCTCGCAAATGGCGATTTAATTCGGATGGGCCGTACGGAGCTACAATACTGGGCGGCGGCGGCCACTCCTGCGCGTCAGGGGGTGAGTGTGCCCAATCGGTCTCTGATGATGCATCAGCCCTCGACACTCCAAGGTCAGATTTGGCGCGAAGTTTTAATTGCCCAAGAGGTCTCGGTGATCTGGCTGGCGCACCAAGTGAATGTGCGCCAAACCTTGCACCAAATTGACGCAGCTGGCGAACCCTTGCCGAGTCTTCTCTTGTTGGATGTATCCTCAATTGAGGGCCCGCTGATTGAGTTTTTCAACTGGCTGCAACAACGCTATGAAACCATTCCGGTCATACTCACCCAAGGGGATGCTGTGGAGATCTCTGAATCGCAGCGACAGCAAGCCATAGATGCAGGGGCGCTGGACTTATTGCCCGGTTTTCAACTTCGAGGGTCTGATCTGTTATCCCATAGCGCAGATGTGGCCCAAAAGGTGGCTGGTGTTTTACAGATCCTGCTAGACCAGCCGCCCAATACGGATGCGATTTTGGATGCAGCGATCGCAGCCCTTCAGTTAATTCTCCGCAACGAAACCCTGTTTTAATCCATGCTTTGCAAAGGGATGTGTGGTGTGACACCGTATTCGAGTCAGCGCAAGGGTGCGTAACTACTTGTTACAGAGAATTTAACGAGGACTAGACAGGCCACAAGACCCAGTAGAGTGTTATTAACGAACATTTACATCTTCAATTGGGTCGCCGCAGTAACAAGGGAGACGTTGATCATGTTGAACTACCTTCTGGCTTGGATCATTGCCCTAGGAAGCTTGGGCCTTTTTTTATCCGAGTTTTTTGTGCCAGAAGTACATCGCAAAAATGATCGGATCTGGAGCGGGGTGGGTTTATTCTATGCGCTGGTGCTTTGGGCAGACCGCGATCGCATTTCGGGCGGGTTGCTGTTGGGACAGATGGCCAGTGTAGCCTTGATTGTCTGGCTCGGTTGGCAAACGCTACAACAACGCCGTCAGATCGCAGGACCGACGGCACAAACTTCCCTTCCCGGTTCGCCACAAGAGACGATTGAATTCCTGAAGCAAGGGTGGGAACGGTTAAGAACTCATTTTGCCGAAGGTGCAACTGACTCGGATGAGGCCGAGGGGGGAACTGAAAAGTCGCTTAAGATCGGCAATTTTTCTGTCCCCTTCGATTTATCCAAAGTAACATCGACGTTTTCTGGATCCAGCGAGGCGAGTTCCGCACCAACGGAAACAGTTGCAATGCCAACCGATGAAGCGAAGCCTTCGCCTGAGAGTGTTGTTGCCTCTGAACCGGATGAATGGGACGAGGATGAACCAAAGGCAGCGATCGCAGAGCCTGAACCTGAACCCGAACCGGAGGCGATTTCAGAATCAGAATCTGCAACAGAACCTGAGTCTGAACCGGAACCGGAGGCGATCGCACAACCCGCGCCGGAATTAGAATCTGAACCAGAGCCTGAGTCTGAACCGGAACCGGAGGCGATCGCAGAACCCGTGCCGGAATCGGAGACCCGTGATGAAATCACTGAGGATCATGTGGTGGAGGAACCGCCTGCGGAGGCGATCGCGCCAATATCTGAAGAAACGGCCCCTGTAGACGACACCACTGAGACACCTACAGATGAATCCAATAGTTCGGACACCTCAGAGGAACCGCTACCCGATACACATGAAAACGCAACGCCCTTAGATCCAACTGGCGATGCGCCGCCAGACCACCCCGTTTCGGCATCTGGCGAAGAAGAGGATTGGCCACCTCCTGATCCGGTGACCTAAAGGTTCTAGCATCACAAACGACCCAGGGGTGTAGGACTATAATCCCTTACCTTTAAAGGAAAAAGATCCGAACCATCGTTCGGATCCATATAACAATTCTGTTGCTGTGGCAACTTAATGGACCATTGCTGATTCGAGCATTTCAACCGCATCCGGTCGTTGCACCTGTCGCAACAGGTCGTTTAAGGTATCGCCTTCAATCACCTCCACCTCAATCAGCTTTTGGGAAATCGTTTCCAACAAGTCGCGATTGCGGTTCAGAATGTCGAGGGCTTGGCCATGGGCTTCTTCCACAATTTCCTTGACCTCTTGGTCGATCGCCTTGGCCGTATCATCGCTGACTAAACGGCGCGGGTTGGGCATTTGGTCGCCGAGGAACATATTCTGTTGTCCCTGTTGATAGGCCAGTGGCCCCAGGACCTTACTCATCCCATAGGTGGTCACCATCCGTTCCGCTAGATCCGTGGCCCGTTGCAGATCGTTGGAGGCTCCGGTGGTGATGCTGCCAAAGACGATTTCTTCCGCTGAACGTCCGCCGAGCAACGTGGCAATTTGACCGCGCAATTCGGCTTCATCCAT
>JBAVRC010001062.1:0-5127 GCA_049694615.1 Thermosynechococcaceae cyanobacterium
ACTCATTGCTTATCTGGCTCTAGAACTCAATTACGATGCAATTGAACTGGCCACCGCCGACAAACTGGCCAGTCGCCTGCAGCAACAACTGGGCGATCGCGCTACCTTGGCCGAGAGTATCGACACCCTCCAGGATATTGTGAGCACGGAACGGTTCGACCCCGTTGATTTGGAGGGGGACGATAGCCACTATACCCGTGCCCACCAAATGACCCTGATGACCATGCACAAGGCCAAAGGATTGGACTGGGATGTGGTTTTTCTGCCCTTTCTACACGAAAACGTCCTTCCTGGCCATTTACGGGTGCCCATCCCAGCTCAATTTTTAGGAGACTATACGTTGGCAGAAGTGGCGCGATCGCAAATTCGTGCCAATTTGCATGACCCGGATGTATTGCTGTCTGCCTCAGCGGCTTGGCATCAGGCCAAAACCCTAAAAGCGGCTGAAGAATTTCGTCTTTTGTATGTGGCGATGACCCGCGCTAAGCGATTGCTATGGTTGTCTGCGGCCCAGACGGCTCCCTATTACTGGGGCACGTTTAATTGGGAACGCCAACCCCCACTAGATACCCTTAAACCTTGTCCTGTTTTGCCTGCACTCAAGCAACAGTTTCCACAAATTTTTGTGCATATTTAAATTATAGCCAACCGAAAATTTGGTTTGGCGTGAGGTGTAGTGAGATCTCATTCAAGATTGGTAGTAAGCTGTCGCCGCTGAGTAAACGAAGCGGCTGATCGGGCAAAAAAGTCATGATGACCGCTTCCTGGCTGTCGATTAACCAGCCCAATTGGGTTCCTTCATCTAAGCAAGTCTGAATTTTAGCAATGAGCTTTGTCGTGCTTTGGTCGGGGGAAAGGATCTCAATGAGCCAGTTGGGTGCACCTTCAATGGGCGCATTGTTCGTTGGGATGCGGTTCTGATGAAGGATGGAAATATCTGGAACGATGGAGTTTTGGCGAAGAATGCAACGCAGTTCGGGAAATGCTTCGTAGGGACTATTGGTCTGGTCGATCGCAGCCACTAAACGTTTTTGCAGACGACTGTGGTGCAGGGTCGGCATAGGTTTCTGCAAAACTTGACCGTCAAGGAGTTCCCACGCGGGAGATTCTTCCAGGTTGAGACGCTGGGAAAACACCTCCAACGTGATGGGCTGAAGAACTGTTGATGTCATAGGCCGTTGGTGATCCTGACATTAAACCCCGTTGTCTAAATCATATTCGCTTTCCGGCTCAACGGTTTGCTCCTCCGCCGCCAAAGGGCGATCGCCCTTGCGCCAACCGATCTGAATGGAACGGGATACGGGAATCATAAGACAGATTACTTTTCTAAAACGGATATTGGAGCCATCCCATGCTGACTGATCAGCCGATTCCCTTACTTTACAGCGGTCAAACTGGAACCTACTTCGGCACAGAATATGAGGGATTGCCGGCCCATGTCCATCCTTTTGTTCAAGAAGCAGCACAATGCTTGACAGGTCAGGGCTTAAGCTATCTGGGCAAACTCACCTGCTCGCAATTTTCCCAAGTTGAGATCTATGCCTATGCCACATCAGACCAGCGGATTGCGGTCTCTCTCATGGCGGGGAGTTCTGGGCTAAGCGGCATGGATTGCGTTTGCAAATTTACAGATGGCAGTTTTTTAACGACAACCACCACCCAAGTTTTGCCCAATGCCTACGATGAGCAAAAGCTCTTTCGGATCTCCATGCCGGGGATGAATGCCACCGAACTACTGGCCCAGCACCTCGATTACGTCGCCGATTTTGAAACGCGATGCGGTGCGGTTCTGGCGGAATTTGGGGATTTGTTATCCATTGCCCAACTGGTGGATGAATACACGGTGCGACAACAATCGAATCCGGGTCATTTTTTCCTGCAATTATCAAGCGGATTGGCCCAAACGGGTCTGTCTCGGTTTATGGCCAATCCGACAGAGGACAGCTTGGAAACGGATGACGATGCAGAAGAGGATGAGGGTGAAGATGAGGATGAGAATGAGGGCGATCGCATAGAGTACGATGCATCGACAGCCTCTCCCCTCATTCAAGCCATTCTGCACAATGATGTTGCTCAGGTTGAAGGCTTGTTACAAGCGGGCGCAGAACTCAATCCCAAAGGGTGGGATGTCGCGATGCCTCTGGTTGCAGCCGTCTATGCGGGCCATCCAGACATGATTCAACGGTTGGTGGCGGCGGGTGCAAATCTGGATCAACTGGATTTTGAAATGAATGCCCGTCCTATCGGCATGGCCATTCAACACAATCGCCCCGATTTAGTTCGACTGCTACTGGATTTAGGAGCCTCCCCAGAAGGCGGCGATCTCGAAGAAACGGGTTTGGCCATGGCGGTTCGTCACAATAACGTACCGATTTTACAGATGCTGTTGGAAGCAGGTGCAGACCCGGATAGGGGAATGGAAGACGATTATCGCGTCATCATGCAAGCGGCACTGTTGGGTCGTTTGGAGATGGTGCAGATGCTGGTGGCCCATGGCGCGGATGTCAGCGCCTGGAGCCAAGGCGAGACGGCGATTATGTCTGCGGCTCGCAATGCTCACCAAGCCGTCTATGACTACCTCTATCCCCTTGTGGATGCAGAAACCCGAGCCTATGCGGATAAGCATGGGAAAAAGGACATTGAACGCGGCCTCAAATCCCAGGCTCGCAAAGCCAATCAACTGACCGAAAAACTCGGCGATGCGGCGATGTATGGGCAACTGGGCAAAGTACAACACCTATTAGCCGAAGGCGCTGAAGCAAATGCGATTACAGAATGCGGCAAAAGTCCGTTGATGCTGGCGGCCATGTATGGCCATTGTGCTGTTATCGAAACCTTATTAGATGCGGGCTGCGACCCTAATTTGATGGGAGACGAAGAGTTTGATGAAGATCAAACAGCGCTGATGTATATTGCCAGCAGTTTCTTCGCTCAAAACCGGGCGGATGCGATTCGATTGCTGGTTGAACGGGGCGCTGATCTGAACCTCCAAGACGCGAAAGGGCGATCGGCCTTGATGCTAGCGGGCGAGAATACCGATGCGGTGAAGGCATTGATTGACCTGGGGGCGGATGTCAACCTCCGCGATCAGGATGGCAATACGGCCTTGATGTCAGGCAGTTGGGCCGTCCAAAAGTTGTTGCGTCAAGCAGGTGCTTCTGAAGCGGGCTTGAATGAAGTGGCCCTCGTAACGGCAGCGCGTCACGGAGATTTGCCCAAACTGGAAGCACTCTTAAGTGCAGGCGTCAATGTCGATTACCTCGACGGAAATGCATTAGTGTCGGCATCCGGTCAGGGACATTTAGAGATTGTCGATCGCCTGATCCAAGCAGGGGCCGATGTCAATCTGGGCTGGAAAAGCGGGTTCACGCCGATCGCAGAGGCTGCCTATCGGGGCGATTTAGCGATCGTAGAACGCCTCTTAACCGCTGGTGCCAATCCCTTTCAGCGCACCCATGATGAAGAATTTCACGATGCCTTGGGCTATGCCCAACTGGGAGAAATGGAAGGACATCACAAGGATAAAGACTATACCACCCTCATTGCAGTCTTGAGACAGCAACAGTCTTAGGCCCGCAATCCCGGCAATGCATGATCCTGCCATCACCCGTTCTATTCGCGAGCGGGTGATGGTTTACTTTTTGTAAAGTAAGATGATCTTTGTTCCAAGCGCTTCCAGACACTATGCAACTGCAAGACCCACCTCAGATCGCAACTCACCGCTTAGATCAGGCGATCGCCGCCAGTCAACAGCACCTCCTGGGGCGACAGTACCCGGAAGGCTACTGGTGGGCCGAACTGGAATCCAACGCCACCATTACCGCTGAAGTGGTTTTGTTGCATAAGTTGTGGGGGACAGACCATCAGTACCCAATGGCGAAGGTAGAGACCTATCTGCGTCAGCTCCAGCAACCCCACGGCGGCTGGGAACTCTACATTGGCGATGGCGGCGACCTGAGCACGTCCGTGGAAGCCTACATGGCGTTGCGGTTACTGGGTGTAGCAGCGTCCGACTCAGCCTTAGTCAAGGCCAAGGACTTTATTTTGGCGCGGGGTGGGATTACCCAAACCCGGATTTTTACCAAACTCCATTTGGCCTTAATTGGCTGCTACGACTGGCGTGGTCTCCCAGCCCTACCGCCTTGGATTATGCTGTTGCCGGAGATTGCCCCCCTCAACCTGGTTTACGAGATGTCCAGTTGGGCCAGGGAAAGCACGGTTCCTTTGATTGTGGTGTTGAACAAAAAGCCGGTGTTTCGGGTCAATCCGGCCATTGCTTTAGATGAACTCTATGCCGAAGGACGCGATCGCGCCCGGTTTGAACTGCCGCGCACGGGGGATTGGACGGATGCCTTTGTGGCCTTAGATGGGGCTTTTAAGCTGGCAGAGCAATGGAACTTAGTCCCCTTCCGTGATGAGGGGCTCAAAGCCGCCGAGCGCTGGATCTTAGATCACCAGGAGCCGACGGGGGATTGGGGTGGAATCATACCCCCCATGCTCAATGCCTTGGTCATGATGCGGACCCTCAATTATGACGTCAACGACCCCGCCGTGCGACGCGGGTTTGAAGCTGTAGCGCGGTTTGCCGTCGAAACCGACGACATTTACTGGATTCAACCCTGTGTTTCTCCAGTGTGGGATACGGCTTTGGTGATGCGCGCTTTAGCCGAATCCGGTCTGGAGCCAACCGATCCAGCTCTGGTTAAAGGCGGGGAATGGCTCCTGAAAAATCAAATTCTGGACTATGGCGACTGGGCAGTCAAAAACCGAACCGGGCAACCGGGGGGCTGGGCTTTTGAATTTATCAACAATTTTTATCCCGATGTGGATGATACGGCGGTGGTGGTCATGGCATTGAATGAGGTGACTCTGCCCGATGAAAAAGCCAAAGCAGCGGCGATCGCACGGGGGGTGGATTGGGTGGCTTCCATGCAATGCCGACCCGGTGGGTGGGCAGCGTTCGATATCGATAACGATCAAGATTGGCTGAACTGGATTCCCTACGGCGATCTGAAAGCCATGATCGACCCCAACACGGCGGATGTGACCGCACGGGTGTTGGAAATGGTGGGCCGATGCGATGTGACGACGGGCACGCGAAGTGTGGAACGCGCCATCCAGTATCTC
>JBAVRC010001063.1:0-3851 GCA_049694615.1 Thermosynechococcaceae cyanobacterium
GGCAGGAGGTTCTGAGTGCTTATGTTGGGGCGCAGATAACTGGGCATCTGGCTGAGACCCCCCATGATCGCCATGACCATCATCACCTGCACTAATCCTAGGAAGTGGCATTAAACGGTCATTGGAACCCTTTTGGCTAGCAATGCTTCTACGCCTTCAGGCGGTAATGGTTTCGCAAAAAGATACCCTTGGCCTGAATCGCAGTTAAAGTCTCGCAGCCGCTGGAGTTGTTCGTGGGTTTCAACGCCCTCTGCGATCGCAGTCATACCCAAGTTATGCGCCAACATAATAATCAGTTGGACAATTTTATTTCCTTCCGTTTCATCTCCTAATGACCAAACAAAAGATCGATCAATTTTAAGTGTATTCAACGAAAAATTGTGCAAGAAACTTAATGATGAATAGCCTGTTCCAAAATCATCGATTTGAATTTGCAATCCTAAGGCTTTCAACTCCTGCAATATTGTTTGAGCAGACTGCATATCTTCCACAATCATTGTTTCTGTTATTTCTAGCTTCAAGTTGCAGGGCAATAATTGAGTTTTCTCCAATACACTGTGCACATAGGATCCTAATGTAGGTTGCGAAAACTGTTTGCGAGATAAATTGACACTCACGCTGAGGGATTCAATACCCGAAAAGTTTTGCTGCCATGTCTGAAGTTGACCACAGGCTTGCAGCAACACCCAATCCCCAATTGGCACAATCAAACCGGTTTCTTCTGCGATGGGAATAAAATCTGCTGGCGAAATTAACCCTTTTTGAGGATGCTGCCAACGAATGAGTGCTTCTAATCCCTTGAGGGCTCCTGTTTCGATAGAAACAATGGGCTGATAGTACAGTTTAAATTGATTGCTCTCCAGCGCCTTGCGCAGATCGGTTTCAATCTGGAGACGAGCCTGTACTTGGGCACGCATCTCATTCTCAAAAACGACATACTGCGACTTACCTTGGGCTTTGGCACGATACATTGCGTTATCGGCATCTCGCAGCAAATCTTCAGGACTCAGCGTCGCGTCGGAATTTAAGGCAATTCCAATACTGGCAGAGATATATACGGTATGCCCTTCCAGTATAAAAGATTTTGCAAGTTCCCAATTGATACGGCTTGCTACATTTTCTACTTCAGCTAGAGAGAGCATATTTTCAAACAAAATAGCAAATTCATCGCCCCCTAGGCGGGCAATCACATCGCCAGCACGCAAGACTTGTTCTAGTCGATGGGCAATGCTAATCAGCAATTGATCGCCAATTTGATGACCTAAACTATCGTTGATAACCTTGAAGCGATCGCAATCTAAAAACAAGACAGCAAATTGATAATCGGGTTGCCGCTTTAAGCGACCTAATGAACGCTTGAGTTGATCGAGAAAAAGTGCTCGACTGGGTAGCCCCGTAAGCTGGTCGTACAAAGCCACATGATGGGTGAGATCAGTTTGGGAACCTGCCATCCGTAAGACTTGGCCATCGCGCCCACGCACCGCCAACCCTCGACTATTGACCCATCGATAAACGCCATCCTTATGACAAATCCGATACTGAATCTCAAAGGCCGAGAGTTGACCTTCGAGGTGGGCCTGTAACTCAGCTTGAAAACGGAATCTATCCTCCAAATGAATGCGATTTAACCACTCATCCATACTTGCGGTCAATTCATCTTCGGTATAGCCAATCATGGCCTTCCATCGAGCTGAAAAGTAAATCTCTTGGGTGAGAAAATTCCAGTCCCACAGTCCATCATTGGAAGCTTGCGCGATCAGTGCATACTGCTCCTCTCGTTCGCGCAGGGCAATCAGGGTTCGAGAATGGTTGACCGCATACCGAATCGAGCGATCAAGCAAGGCAGATGTAATTGCTCCCTTAACTAAATAATCAACAGCCCCTGCTTCCATGGCTTCAAGATCCGTTTTGCGCGAGTCTTGGCCTGTCAGCAAAATAATCGGCATCGTATTGCCCCGTTCGATGACGGTCCGCAATAAATCAATTCCAGTATGTGCCCCTAATCGATAATCGGAAAAGCATACATCATGGTGGCTCTGTAGAATAACATCCAGCGCAGCATCAAAATTATTGATCCAGGTGAGATTGAATTGTGTTCCTTGAATATCCTCTAAGAGTTCATTAAAAAGGAAGTAATCATCTTCATCATCTTCGACCAATAATACCCGGATACATGGATCATCAAGCTGTTTCACAACAAGACTCCGGGGGTAATTCAACGAGCGTAAACCAGTATCTGCCCAGAACTCTCATCACCTCTACCATGGAGTCGAAGGTGACCGGTTTGGCGATATAAGTATTGGCTCCTAAATCATAGCTACGATAGACATCGCATTCTGCCTGCGATGTCGTCAGAATCACCACCGGAATTCGGCGAAGTTGTGGATCTCCTTTAATATCGCGCAGAACTTCGCGGCCATCTTTTTTAGGCATATTCAAGTCTAGCAGAATTAATCCGGGTCGTGGAGATAACTTAGGATCTGAATAGGGTCCTCGTCGGAGCAGATAGTCCATGGCTTCTTCGCCATCTTTGACAAAATGAATCTGATTGCTCAAGCGGCTTTCTTCAAGGGCTTCTGCTGTTAACATTCGATCATCTTCATCGTCATCAGCCATTAAAATTACGATGGGGTTTCCGCTAGTCTGCATTGCCGATGTCCTTGTCCGTTTTGTTGAATGGGAAGTGTGATAATAAAGGTTGCACCTTGGCCTAGAACACTTTCGGCTGTTATTGAGCCTCCGTGTCGTTCAACAATTTTGGCGCAGACTGCTAGTCCAATCCCGGTTCCAGCATATTCACTTTTGCTATGGAGTCGTTGAAAGACCTTAAAAATGCGATCTGTGTATTTCTGCTCAAATCCAATACCATTGTCGGCTATGGTGATTTGACAGGTTGCACTAGACTTAGGTTGCCCATTTTTTTGCGAAACCTTTAGTATTTGACTTTGAATTATGACTTTAAGGGGTTTGTCTATTTGGCGAAATTTAAGGGCATTACCTAGCAAGTTCTGGAAAAGCTGGCGCATTTGGAGCGGATCGGCATCCATAATGGGTAAGCTGCCTACTTCAATGGAGCTTCCAGTTTCTTCAATACCTGTTTCCAAATCGTCCAATACCCCTTCAATGACTTCTTTTAGATTAACTGAATCAAACGGTTGTGCTTTTCCAGATATACGGGAAAACTCTAAAAGATCTTGAATTAAAGTCCGCATCCGTCCAGCTGCATTTTGCATTCGGTCAATATATTCTTTGCCTTTGTCACCGAGTTCAGCCCCATATTTACTTTGTAGGCGATCGCCAAATGCTTCTATTTTACGTAAAGGTTCTTGTAAATCATGGGATGCCACATAAGCGAATTGCTCCAGTTCAGCATTAGATTGAGCCAATTGTTTAATTTTTTGCTCTAGTTCTTCTTCTGCCAACTCGCGGGCAAACATCTGACGTGTCAAAATGCGATCGCCTTGATACACAATGATAAACAGAGCACCATAGAGCAGTCCAAATACAAGAATTAAAATGATTAAAATATCTCGCTGGGCCTGTTCAATTTGTTTATATAAAGGAGTTAGATCGTTATAAACTTCAATTACACCTGGGATATATTGATTATTATTTTTCTGATGAATTGGGACATAACTGGAAAGCAGATGTTGACTGTTGTTGGATTCTATCTCAAGTAATTTTGGTAAATTTTTGTGATTTAGTTTAGTAATATTTTCTCCAGAAAGTGCCTTCAGAAACCCTTCGTATTTTGGGAATTTTTTTCCAATCTGCTTGGGATCCGTAGAACAAATAATTCGCCCATTAATGTCAAAAATTTTGATTTTAAGTAGGTTTGGGTTGAAAAGCGA
>JBAVRC010001064.1:0-4072 GCA_049694615.1 Thermosynechococcaceae cyanobacterium
ATATCGTGCTGACCATGGTGTGCCACGCTGGTGTAATGGACTGTCGTTTTAGGATAAACGCGGTTTCTCATCCTAGGGAAGACCCGGTTTCTTCAAAGGACTACAATTGCTCACCTTGACAGGGGTAACTTGAAGTATCTAGCTTTAGCTATTTGCTAAAATAGAGGTTGAGGAGGAGGTCAGCCGATGCAAATTAATCGTCCTCATGTCAAAATGCCTACCGAGGCGGAAGCGGAAGAATTAGAGCAATATCGCCGCCAAGTTGAGAGCATGGTTGCAGACGGCAGCATAACCGTTTCAGAAATTGAACGCCTCAATCCGGCAGAGCATCCAGGAGAACATGAGTCTGCCGACCAAATTTACCGCAAATTGGAAATCTACCGGGAATTGGTCACGCGACAAGCCGAGTCGGGGACTTTGCAGTACGAATAGGGGCAGAGGCGATCGCTATTGTGAAGCAGGAAAGCAACATTGCCATTCCAAAACATTTTCAGGTCGATTGGTTAGCCCCGGATCGCCACCGTCTGGAGATCTTTAGACTGATCGAGAATCCGGGATAGAGATAGATTCTCGCCATTACGTCGGGCTTCCCAAGGCTCAAAGCCAATAACACCGTAAAAATCCCAAGTGCCCTGCATTGAATTGCCGTCTTCGGCAAGCGTTCCTTTGTAATTGACGGGGGACTGTCTGCTGTCGAAGTAGGTCTTGCAAAACTGGATAGAACGCCCAACAACCTGTCCATCTAAGGCTGCTTCGCCCAAATATCCATCGTCGAGGACATTTCCGGTTAAGGCATTCCCGCTCTGGATAAGCGTCATCTCAAAACGAGTTTGCGTTCCCATTTGCCAATAGGTGCCGAGCCAAGTGCCGCTAAGGTCAATCATATTCGGGTACGAGTCACATCAAAAACGAAACAGAACTGGAATCGTATGGCTGAACTCTAACACCGTAAGCCTTTCAATCCGAATTGAATTGGGCAGCAATGCCCCCACGCTTTTGGGCCGCATCGCCAATCTGTTGCCATAGCGCAGAGTCTTGTTTCCAATGAACCGAGACAATTGCTGGGGGTACCCTGAGAGAAGCGTAAAAGATCTTCAAAACAGCTCAAAACTGTGAGTATAGTGAAAATAAACCTGTCTCCCTTTCCTGTAAAGCGGATAGGGAATGGCTGCACCGTAGGAGCAAATATCCAATGACCGCAGAATTTGAGACAAGTCTGGAAGTCGATGTATTGGCAGCAGCCCTTCGGATGGACCAACAGGAAACGGGCGACTTGCTAGAGTTTCTGGCACAAAAACTGGAGCTATCGTTGCCGCAAAATACAACCATTGTGCGTCGCGGCAGTTTTCTATCCAAAGTACGCCCGGTCCAAGAAATCACAGTGCGCTTTAAGGATTATCATTACCAAATTGTTCGCGAAGGTAACGGTCCACCCCATGCCAAGGCGATGAAGTTAGTCCGTGGGGTTGTGTTGAAGACAACGGAAATGCCTGTGGACCAGTGGACAGAGGAGGTGGCTCAAGAACTTGCCCAGCTAGCGCGCCAAAGCACCCAAACCCGCATTGCCATAAGCAAATTTGTGCTAGGCGGAGGCTAAAGAATGCCATTTTGGGAGTCGCCAGAGCAGAAAAGTCGCCGAGAAGCCCAGGAGTCGACGCGACGGGCCTTGGAACGGGGACAGCTTCCTTATAAGGCGCGACATCGGCTGGAAATGCAACGAAAAAACGATTCGACCTTTTTCACCAGCGACCTCACTTGTAACGAGTTTCTCCTGTCTCGCGAGGCCGGATATGAACCCATCGGTTTGGTTATGGGATCCGCATTCTATAAAGTTAGTTTTGGCGGCTACTACAACCGCTATCGCACGTCATCTGGGGAACTGACTGCCCTTAGCCATGCTCAATTGACAGCGAGGGAACTGGCGATCGCCCGTCTGAGGCAGGAAGCGGCTATCCTTGGGGCGCATGGTGTCATTGGAGTACGCTTGGAACTGGGCGGGTACGATTGGAGTAGCCGCACTATTGAGTTCACTGCGATTGGGACCGCAATTCGCATCCGAGATCGATCCCCCGACCCGCACCCGTTTACCAGCGACTTGAGCGGTCAGGAATTTTGGCAGTTGCACCAAGCAGGCTATTACCCAAAAGGCATTGTTCTAGGCGTTTGTTCTTACTACGTTCATACGGATTGGCAGACTGCGCGAATGACTAGGGGTGGGTTCTTGGGCAGAGGCAGTAACCAAAACCAGGAAATTGACCAATACACGATGGGGTTTAACCTGGCCCGTCGGATGGCGATGAATCGTCTGACAGAAGACATCCGCAAGCATCAGGCAGAAGGAGCCGTTGGAATGCACATCGAAATGGATGTCGAGGATATTGAGTATGAGCAAAATGACACAACGTATCATGACTTGCTGGCTCACTTTGTGGGGTTAGGCACATCCATTATTTATGACCCACTCTCAAGAGAAATCTCCAGAAAATCTCCTTTGCTGTATTACGACCTTGGAACAGGTCAATCCAATCCAATATAAGTACAAATTTATGACATCCAACCAACCGTTGCCCAACGATCTGCCTGTTCATGCCCGCGAACGCTTAGCGTCTATGCGTGGGAAGGATGAACAACACCGATTGTTCACCAGCGACCTATCGGTGAATGAGTTTTTACTGGTCAAAGAGGCTGGTTTCGAGCCAGTCGGAATGGTTGTGGGCTGCTCGATGTATCACATTGGCTATCAGTGGGCGGGGGTTAGCCAGAACATGGAAATGACCGTGTTGTCCCAGGCGATGTACCATGCTCGCGAATTGGCGATGAGTCGGATGGAGGAAGAAGCAGAGGCGCTTGGAGCAGATGGGATTGTGGCTGTGCGTTTGACGGCCAGACACATGGAGTGGGAGCCAAATATTGCAGAATTTGTGGCGATCGGGACTGCGGTTAAAGCCCGTGACCCTCAAATGTCCTACCGGACCCTAGACCACAAACCGTTCACCAGCGATTTATCGGGACAGGATTTTTGGACGTTATTGCGGGCGGGGTATCGTCCGGTCGGGATGGTGATGGGGAACTGTGTGTATCATGTTGCCTATCAAGGGATGGGCCAGTGGTTCAAGAACTTGGGCAAGAACGTGGAAATGACGAATTTTACGCAGGCACTTTACGATGCCCGCGAGTTGGCAATGGAACGGATGCAGTCGGAAGCGACCCACCTAAAGGCTCAGGGGATCGTTGGGGTACAACTCCATGAGGGTAGATACTCTTGGAGTTCCCATGTGATTGAGTTTTTCTGTGTGGGAACGGCAGTGATGCCAATTCGGGAAGACCATCACATTCCGACCCCTCAGCTCATGTTGTCGGTGAATGACTGATGAGGAGAGTTTACGGTCAATACTTCTCAGTTGGAATTTTTTGTCCCCTCAAGTTAGAGATAATGAGTGATGTCAAACGCAGGAATCAATCCTTTTGACGCTTTCTCCAGTTCCTCATTAAATGGAGGTTCGGGTCCAAATCCATTTTTGCGTAACTGTTCTCATTGTCATAGTGAGCAGGCACTGGTTCAGCCTATTAGTTTAGAGCCTTCTGAATAAGTTCGCCTTCGTGCTGCTTCCCTTTTAACATCCGATTCCAATAGACCCACGGTAAAATATGGCGTTTGAGAATCCACATGCTGTAACGTTCCTGAGTAGGATCGACCGGGAAGCTTGGCTCTGGTTTACCGTCGTAATCGAACTCGGCCAGGATGGTTTTGCCAAATCCTGTAATCAGCGGACAACAGCTATAGCCGTTATAGTTGGCCCTCAAGGGTTTCCGATTTAAATAGCTTAATAGATTTTGCACCAGTACCGGAGCTTCTTTGCGGATGGCAGCGGCGGTTTTAGACGTCGGCAAGGAAGATGCATCCCCTAAGCTAAAGACGTTGGAGTATCGGTTGTGCTGCAAGGTATGTTTATGGACATCTACCCAGCCTCCAGTCCCCGCGATCGCCAGTTTACTATTTTTGACAAAGTCTGGAGCGCTCATGGGCGGGGCAACGTGGAGAATATCGTAGGGCAACGTCACGGTATTAGTC
>JBAVRC010001065.1:0-9363 GCA_049694615.1 Thermosynechococcaceae cyanobacterium
CCCAACAGGTTTCCAGCGTTCTAATGGTGTCAGCTTCGCCGGGATTGGCCACTGCGTCCGAACGGTTGCAACGATCTAAACAGGATCATCAGCTTGCCCTGGAACTCGAATCGGGGTGCTGGCCTGAATTTGTACAGCGATGGTATACACAACCCTTGTTTGCGCCTTTGCGCCACCACCCTGACTTTGAATCCCTACGCCTGAAACGGCAAAACAATAATCCCCTTGCCTTAGCCCAGATGCTGCGAGGGATGGGAGCGGGGGCCCAGCCATCTCTCTGGGATGCATTGCCAGACTTGACGCTCCCCATTCATCTCGTCGTAGGGGAATTGGATGCCAAATTTTGCGCGATCAATCGAGCCATGACGGAGCGATGTCCTGCGGCACAATTAACCGTTGTGCCCAATTGTGGCCATGCCGTTCATCTGGAAGTGCCACAGATCCTTGCCGCCGTTTTGTGCAACTGCATCGCTGCTGAATCAGCGCCGAGGGAAGGCAAAGCATGATGGTATTGAATCATGAAATCACCAAATGCCTCCCGATTCAGCAGAAACGAGAGGCACTTGACGAGGCCATTGAGGGCGATAGTCGATTGCAACGCTGACGACTATCGAGCGGCTAATTCCGTTAACCGTGTCAAGACCTGATTCGATCGCTCCGTAAAGGATTTCATGCCATCTGCATCAAACCCCTTCTGCGCCATCAAGGCCAGATCGTAGACATATTCGCAGATTTGGTTGGCCAACTCCGCCGACGGAGATGTGCCCGAACCGCTGATCACACTGCCCTGGCTAATATTGATTAGGTTTTGAATGAGGGGGTGTGCGGTGTTCACCAGGAGGGTATGTTCTTCTGGGAACTGCATCTGCTGCTGCTGCATCATGGCCATTAATTCCTGCATCCGCCGTGCGGACTCTGGCAACAAAATCATGGCAGGGGGCGCAGCTTGCGCATTTTCCGACTTCAGCGCCTCGGTGCGAATGGTCACCTTCGGTTTATTGAGGGATCGTTCAAAGAGTTGCTTAATCCCTTCGCTGCGGGTTTGGTTGGTTTTTGGATCCACAATTTCAGCCGCTTGATCTTTGTCGATCAAGGTTTCATCCAAATCCGAGTCCACCCGCGAGAACTTCACCTCTGAGTATTCCCGCTCTAAGAACGGCACAAAGTGGGTGTCAATGAACGCATCCATGAACAGTACTTCTAAGCCTTGCTGCTTCAGCAGTTCGACATAGGTGGCTTGGTTCACCTCATCGGTACAGTAGTAGATCTTATTGGCGTGGCGTTCTTTGTTGCGCTCCAAGTAGTCCTTAATGGTGGTAAAAGCTCCCTTCACAGGGGTTTCCGTCCAGGCGTCGTCTTTTTCGCTCTCGGTCGCTTCAACCGTCTGCGCACCTAAATCGGCGGTGGTGCGGAAGATCAAAATATCTTCGACTTGCTTTTTGAATTTCTCGTCGTTAATCGAACCGAACTTCACGAAGGTGCCTAGATCTTGCCAACACCGAATGTATTCCTCGCGGTTGTCGCGGTACAGCTCTTTGAGGCGATCGCCCACCTTCTTGGCGATATGGTCAGCAATTTTCCGAACCGTGCGGTCATTTTGCAGGAAACTCCGCGACACATTGAGGGGAATATCGCTGCTGTCGATGACCCCGCGCAAGGGCATCAGGAACTGTGGGATGACTTCCTCGCAGTTGTCGCTGACAAAGACTTGATTGCAGAATAGTTTAATCTGCCCCTTGGTGACATCGATATCTGGCTTGATTTTTGGGAAATACAAAATCCCATTGACCACAAAAGGATAGTCTGTATTCACATGGACCCACAACAGTGGATCTTCTTGAAAGGGATACAGGTAACGGTAAAACTCTAGGTATTCGTCTTTGTTGAGATTGCTCGGCGACTCTTTCCAGGGGGCTTTCTGACGATTGATTTGCTCATCGTCCAATTTGATGGAAACAGGTAAAAAGTCGCAGTAGGTTTTGATGAGCTGCTTAACCCGTTCTGCTTCTAGATACGATGCTTCTTCTTCCTGTAGGGTCAGGGTGATCGTTGTACCGCGCGTTGTCCGGCTCGATTCGCTTAAGTTAAACGTTGTGGAACCATCACAAGACCAATGAACGGCTTCGGCTCCCGATTGGTAGGACAGCGTATCGATTTCGACCTGTTGGGCCACCATGAACGAGGAATAAAACCCTAGGCCGAAATGCCCAATAATCGATTGGTCGGCATTGGCTTTATATTTTTCAACAAACTCTTCCGCGCTAGAGAACGCCACTTGGTTAATATATTTTTTAACCTCATCGGCAGTCATGCCAATGCCATTATCGGAAATAGACAGTTGCTTTTTATCTTTGTCAATCGAAATAACGATTTCGGGTTCTCCTACCTCTCCAGAGAAGTCCCCCGAAAAGGCCACCATTTTCAATTTCTGAATCGCATCGACCCCGTTGGAAACCAGCTCTCGCAGGAAAATTTCATGATCGGAGTAGAGCCACTTCTTGATGATGGGGAAGATATTCTCGGTATGAATCGAGATATTGCCCTGTTCTGCGATCGCCATAGTTCTGCCTAGATATTATGAAATAAACAGTATGCGTACCATTGTCCTTTCAACGAGCTTGCCTTGCAAAGACAAGCCCGTAGTGCAATTGCCGTCCGGGCTGCATTCGGATTTCCGAACCTGACCCCGCCACTCCCGGCAAGAACTGCCGACGCTCGTTAAACCACTAAACCTCTTGGGGCTGAGGGACTTCAGCGACTGCAACAGCTTCTTCAAGCTCTGCCACTGCCACAGGTTCCTCAGATTCCACCACTGCCACAGGTTCCTCAGATTCCACCACTGCAACGGGTTCTTCAGGTTCAGCCACTGCCACAGCTTCTTCAATGATTTCCGGTTCCGGTTCAGCTTTCCGTTGCGAAGGACGCGGACCCCGCATTAAAGCGGGATTGCCACTTGCTTTGGGTGCTTCTTGATCGCCGCGATCGCGGCGTTTACCTTTAGACTTGTCGCGCTCTTTTTGACGGGGCGCGGATTCCGCAGCTGCTGCTTCAGGGCCTCTCTCAGATGCTTTGATGGGCTTGGCAGGCTTGGGACGAGGGGTTGATTGAGGGTCAGACATCGCAGAAAACTCAAAATAACGAACTCAGAGCCTTACCAGTGTAATGAATCGCAACCCCTAGAGCAATCGGATGGGTTCTAGATCTGCAAACTAAAAACCAGCGCAGACCGAGACTACGCTGGTTTTTGGTTGGCTCAGAAACCTTAGAAAACGTAGGCTGTTCGGAGAGACCACCAGACTAATGCCAAGATGGCACCCAAAATAACAACAGCCGATAGGGTAACCACAAGGGGGCTATCAGCGCCCTTGAATTTCATAATGCCGCGATCAAAATCCGATGACATCGTTCTGGATCCTCTTGGAGTACAATTTGACCGATTAACATCAAGGTTAAGTGAGTTTTCGACTTTGATGCCCATTCGATCTTCTTTAATTTAGATCTTTGATTCCCTGTCCGACCGTCAAGGGAGATACCTCTAAATCATTGGACCCTGACATAGATGCCGTCCAGATCTGGCCGTCCATGGTCATCTGTTCAATCAAACTGGCAATTTTAAGCGCTTTTAGGGCTTGTTCTCCACCGACAGACGGTTGCTGTCCGCCGCGAACACAGGCAACAAAGTGCTCCAGTTCGGCATGAAGCGGCTCAATGCGCTGGGTTGCGACATGTTCCGTCATCCCATCGCTCCGATACAGGCCATGGGTACCAAGACCGGGACGAATGACATTAGAGCGATGAATTTGAATGTCATTATTGAGAAAATCAGCCTCAACCAAGGCTTGCTGACAATGGGCTACAATTTGACGTCGCTTTTGATGGGAAATTTTACTAGCCGTCAGGGAAGCGACCACCCCATTGGCAAAACCTAAGGTCGCTGTCACATAGTCCAGGAACGTCGAATGGTCGCTGCGGGTACCGCAGGCATTCAACCGTACCAGTGGCGAATCGTTTAACTCCAACAAAAGATCGATATCGTGAATCATTAAATCCAAAACAACTGAGACATCGTTGCCTCGGTTTGAATAGGGACTCATGCGATGGGACTCAATCGCCAGCAAACGCTCCGCCTTCAGCACCTGGGATAAAGATTGATAGGCCGGATTAAAGCGCTCAATATGGCCGACCTGCAAAAAACACTGAGATTCGGCTGCAAAATTGACGAGGGACTCGGCTTCGGCAATACTGGCCGCGATCGGTTTTTCTAGCAAAACATGGACACCTGACGTTAAACAGGCCATGCCAACCTCGTAGTGGAGGCGCGTGGGCACCGCAACGCAAACGGCCTGTACGTGGGGCAGTAAGTCCCGATAGTCTTCAAAAAAACGCACGCGATATTGGCTTGCCGTTTCGATTCCACGCTCCAAATTAATGTCGGAAATGCCCACCAGTTCAATATCTTTGAGT
Source organism: Thermosynechococcaceae cyanobacterium (assembly GCA_049694615.1). Lineage (GTDB taxonomy): Bacteria > Cyanobacteriota > Cyanobacteriia > Thermosynechococcales > Thermosynechococcaceae > JAAURS01. The sequence continues at coordinate 4,465 of JBAVRC010001065.1, forward strand.
AAGCTCAAAACCCGAACGTGGTGCTGACCCATATTCCCGACGCCAATCACCCCTACCCGAATGGGATCGAGATGACCACGCGTCGCATAGGCCGCCAAAGCATTAGGCGATAAGCGTTTATTCACTCCACACTACCCTCTACCGTAAAGGAAGATCCACATTACTCAGCTACTGAGCCAAGTTTTCAATATTCAGATGGATACTAACACGAGTTTTTGTCCTGCGCTTTAGTTCCTATGCCTGTAACAGCATTGATTTGCGATTGTCACAGGACTAAGCCCCCTCTTCTGAATCAAAAGGATGATCTAAAGTTCCACTAGGATGCCCAGACCTCAATCGATCGCTACAATGAGGGAGCCAGAAATGTTAACGCGATCTTGCTATGACGGGACAATCCAGGTGAAACACAACCATGAGAAAGCCGTCGTTTTGCTGTCGGGTGGTCTCGATTCTTCGACGGTCCTCTATTCCGCAAAGTCCCAAGGGTTAGCCTGCTATGCCCTTTCAGTGAACTATGGTCAACGTCATCGCCCAGAACTGAACGCGGCGATCGCCATTGCACAGGCGGCAGGGGTTGTCGAGCATCAGGCCGTTCACATTGATTTGGGTCAATGGGGCGGTTCTGCCCTCACGGATCTTGCGTTGGATCTGCCCACCCAGCGTTCCGTGAGCGAGATGGGTGTAGAAATCCCCATCACCTATGTTCCGGCCCGCAACACGATTTTTCTGAGCGTCGCGTTGTCCTATGCTGAAGCCATTGGAGCCAGTCAGGTGCATATCGGGGTGAATCAATTGGATTATTCCGGGTATCCCGATTGCCGACCGGACTATCTCGCGGCGATGCAAGAGGTTTTTCGCCTCGGGACCCAGCAAGGACGCGAGGGGCAGCCCATTGAAATTGTCTCCCCCCTGATTAATCGCCGGAAAACAGAAATTGTGGAATTGGGTCAATCCCTAGGGGTGCCTTGGGCACAAACCTGGTCTTGCTACAGCGATGGCGGAACTGGACATATGCCAGTGGCCTGTGGTGTTTGCGATTCGTGCCAGCTTCGTTTAGCGGCCTTTGCCGAACTGGGTCTGGCGGATCCGCTGCCCTATGCGACGCGATCGCTAGTGCCCTAGCGGAGGGAGAAACTGTATTGATGACATCCCTATCCATTTTGGATGATGTTTCCCCCACAGCGTCCCTCATTGAAGTCTTTTCGGCCATTCAGGGGGAAGGACTCAACGTCGGAACACGCCAACTGTTTATCCGATTCGGCGGCTGCGACTTGCGGTGCAGGTTTTGCGACAGTGCGCAGACTTGGCACCCGCAATCCACCTGTCGCATTGAAACGGTTCCCGGTCAGCGTCATTTTGAAACACATCCCAATCCCGTGACGGCGACTCAATTACTGAGCTGGGTTGAACGCCAACAGATGTCCAATCTCCATGACAGCCTCAGTCTCACGGGAGGAGAACCTCTCCTTCAAGCCGATTTTTTAGTGTCTTTTTTGTCCTTGATGAGGATCCAATCCAAACTCCCCATTTACCTAGAAACGGGGGGGCATCACCCCCAAGCGCTAGACCGGGTTTTACCCTATCTGGATATGGTGGGGATGGATTTGAAACTGCCCAGTGTGAGCGGCGAAACCCATTGGACGGCCCATACTGAATTTTTGGAGATCTGCGATCGCGCTGGAGTGACGGTCTTCTGTAAACTCATTATTTCCGAATACACCGACCCGGCAGATCTGGACCAAGCCGCTGCTGTAGTGGCGCGGATCAATCCCACCATTCCGGTTTTTCTGCAACCCGTCACCCCCCTCACCGACCAAGGTCAGCCTGCCCCCCCAACCCCTGCACAAGGACTGGATTGGCAGGCCCGACTCAAGCAATCCCTTGCTTTCGTGCGGGTGATTCCGCAAACCCACAAAATGATGGGTCAGTTGTAATCGCCAGTTGGCTGCTTATCGGATCGGCCCATTGTATTGGAGATTAACATTGCCAGATTGGCTAATGGTCACCACCGACTCCACGGTCATCACCGTTGATCCGGGCGAGCCACCCTTGAAGTTGAAGGTGATGCTACCGTCATTGTTCTTGACCGCAGGCGACTGACTCGATGGTCCATACATGGTGCCTTCCGGTCGATAACGATCTAAGCCGCCATTGACTTTAATCGCAGCTTGACGGGCCAAATTTCGAGCCTTAGACAAAAATGCATCTTGATCGACCCAAGCAAATCGGGGATCGCCACTTTTGACAGGGGTTGTCGATGAGGGGGCAATGGCAACTGAGCCAGGTGCCACCGTTGGCGGGGTTGAGACGCCGGGACTCACGGTCGGTAAATTGGATGGCGATGGGCTCGGTGTCGGTATTGGGATCGGCGTAGAGAGCACCGTGGGAGCGGGGGGTTTAGGGGCGGGAAAGGTGGGCGGCAAAGAACCTGCACCGACGCCGCTGCGAGGCGAGCCATTATAGTCCAGCGTCACTCGACCGTCTGGCATCACCGTTGCCACGGTTTCGATGGTTGGAACGCTATAGCCCGGAGATCCGCCCATAAAGCTAAAGGTGATGCTGCCATTTTCGTTTCTGGTGTAGGCCGATTGAATCGCCGGACCATACATCGCCGGATCGGGGCGGTATTGTTGCAACCCGCCATTGGCGGTAATGGCCGCTTGTCGAGCCAGATTCTTCGCTCGATTGATGAAGTACACATCGGGTTGGCTGGTGGCAGCAGGACTGGACATCAATTCAGTGGGGTTAGGATTGATGGCTTGAGCTTGCGACGGTAAACTGCCGCCCACCAAAACGGAGCAGACCGTCAGCAAAAGCGTTGTGTACTGACCGAAGGAACCCTTATGGGTAGAACATTGACGCATGGTAAATCTCACCCGTTGATCAAAAAAATGTTTTGGAAACGCTCAAAGATAAGGCAAGCCTAAACGATCCCTTCCTTGGAGTCCGTAGACCGTTTGACCAATCTACTAATTTAGGGCGGTCAGCCTATCGAGCAAGTCAGCTTGCACTTGCCTCTATTGTCGGCCCTCGTCCATGAAGGTTCCTGGGTCAGAGTTTTGCATCTGCCTGGGGAAACATCACCTTGAAGGTCGTCCCTTGACCGACTTTGCTTTCGACACGGATCTGCCCATGGTGGGTGTCGCAAATGGCCTTGGCGATCGCCAAACCCAACCCGGTGCCAGCGTTGCCCGCCGGACGGGACACCTGGGTTCGTGGCCTAGAAGGATCGACTCGGTAGAATCGCTCAAAGATATGGGGCAATGCCGGTTCGGGAATACCCACCCCTGTATCCCGGACTTGGACCTGCAACTGCGTTATCCCCCCACGAATAATGGGTTCTAACTTAAGTTGCACCAACCCCCCGGTTGGCGTGTGTTGTAAGCTATTGCTGACCAAATTGGAAAACAACCGGATCAATTGTTCATCGTCGCCGAGAACCGTGAAAGGGTCTGCCCCATTCTCGTCGATGATTTCGCGATCGCCAAGGTCTAAGGTTAACTGGATATTTTGTGCCGCAGCAACCGGAGATTGTTCCTCTAAAACGGCCATGAGCAACGCATCCAAGGGACAAGGTTGTTGTTTCGGTTGTACCATGCCGCTCTCTTGCCGTGCCAGAAACAGTAGATCGTTGACTAAAGATCCTAAACGCTGGGTGAGGCGTTCAACCACTTCTAATTGTTGCCGTTGTTCTTGAGGGGTGATATCTGGGTCGCTAAGGGCCACTTGCACTGTGGTTTGAATGAGTGCTAGGGGATTGCGCAGTTCGTGGGAGGCATCGGCGGTAAATTGGCGCAAGTGCTGATAGGATGCGCGCAACGGTTCGATGGCCAATTGCGATAAAAACCAACCCACGGCAGCGACAAACACAATCATCAGACTGAGCCCAATGGCCAATTCCGTGATTAAGGCCCGTGTCGGTTTGGCCACCTCAAACCAGGGATGACTCACCCGAAGATACCCCAAAATGTTGCCGTGATATTCGAGGCGTTCGGTCACTTGGCGTAACACATAACTGGGTTCATCTCCAGCTGGATCGATTTTGACCGTTTCGCCATCTTGGGCCAAATGAATGGGAATCGACAACGGATGCAAGAATGTGGACCACAATAACTCGCCCGTTGGGTTAAACCATTCCAAATCAATGCGATCATCATCCACCGCTTCGGAATTATGGCGAAAGCTGGCCTCTAGATCCACCTGAAACGGGGCAATGAGATCTGTGCTAGGGGATTGCGTAACGGTGAGCGATCGCTCCACCACTTCCACCACATGGTGCAAGGTATCGTCCACCCGTTCAATTAGGGTTGCGCGGACGTACCCATAAAATCCGATAGCAAACAGCAACAGCAACACCGCCGTGACTGCCGTATACCAGAGGGCCAAGCGCCGCCGTGTGGCTTGAAACATGCTGCTTATGCCGACAACTCCGACACTTCTGTCTGTAATTTTTCTTTGTCCAGTCTGCGTTTGCGCGCATAGAGCTGAATAGTGGCAATCATGGCCACCACCATGGCAAAAATAACCCAGACCGTTGCGTCGGTCGGAAAACTCCCCTTAAAGACCGCCAAGAGCACGATCACCACCAACATCACCGTGGGAGCCTCATTCAAGCCCCGTAGTTGTTGCCCGCTCCAGCGACAGGTACCTGCTCCCAACTGCTTTAACAGGCGAATGCAATAGAAGTGATAGCCCAATAACAAGGCCACAAAGGCCAGCTTGGCATGGAGCCAGCCTTGATGAAGCAACGCCGGTTCCGTCACCAGTAAACCAATTGCACAAGCCACCGTTACCACCATACCGGGGGTGGTGATGATATTCAGCAGCCGCTTTTCCATCAGCGCGTACTGCTTCTTCAGGATCGACTGGGCTGGTTCGGGTTCCTCATTGGCTTCGACA
>JBAVRC010001066.1:0-1538 GCA_049694615.1 Thermosynechococcaceae cyanobacterium
GCCGAACTGGTCGCCCTCAAAACACAGTTAACCGCAGACGCCCAACAACAATTGGCACAAATCCAAACCCTTCAAACTGAATTCCAAGGGACGGCCCAAAGCCACCAATCCTTGCTGGAGCAAGCTAAAGTCGCCAGCCTGCAAACCATTCAATCAGCTGAACAAGCTGCCGCCGCCGCCTTAACCCAATGGCAAAGCGATCTCAGCACCGCCAAAGCCCAAAGCCTCCAACAGGTTAAATCCATCGAACAGGAATCGGCAGCCGCCCTGTCTCAATGGCAAATCGACCTCAATGCCCGTCAAGCTCAGGTGCTCCAGGAGTTAAGCAACGCCACCCAACAGATTTCCGTGCGGGTCCAGTCCCTAGAGTCCGACATTGATGAACGCAAAGCCAAAACCCAAGCCGAATTACAGGCTATTGCCGCTGATGTTTCGGCACAACTGGCCAACCTACAAACCGCGTTACACACGGCTCAACAGGAGGCGCAACAGTCCCTGCAAACCCTGCAAATGACCACATCCCATCAACTGGCCACCCTAGAAACGGAAGCCCAAACCGAAAAAGCCCAGATCCTGAACCGTTTATCCTCACTCACGCCAGCCGCGATCGCCGACGGGGTACTCCAAGATCTGACCGGGCAACTCCAAACCCTCACCGATACCCTGAACCGTCTGCAAACTAACCATCCCAAATTGTTTGCCGATATTTCGGACTATGTGGCCCAGGCCAATGCGTTGCGAAGTGCGGGCCAACTCGACGAGGCTCTCCAAGCGTTTAATACCGCCCTAGACCTGCAACCGGATCGGGCTGACCTGTGGTACCAAAAAGCCCTTGTCCTGGGTGAAGCCCAGCGCTACGAGGACGCCATCACCGCCCTGAATAAAGGACTCGACCTCAACCCCGATGATGCCGAGAGTTGGTTCCAACGCGGCCTATATCTGAAAGAACTGAAACGCTATGACGGGGCGATCGCCGCCTTTAACCGCGTTGTTAAACTGCGACCCAACGATGCCAAAGCATGGTTGAATCGCGGCTTGATGCTGGAGCGCCTCAAACGCAATGAAGACGCGATGGACTCCTACGAAAAAGCCTTGGAAATCAATCCCAATTACCCCGAAGCCCTTGTCAATCGGGGCGCTATCTTGGGGATGCTCCAACGCCATGAAGACGCCCTCGCCGCCTTCGACCAAGCCGTGGCGATTCAACCCGACGACACCGTGGCTTGGCTGAATCGTGGGTTGGCCTTGGAAGTGTTGGAAAAATACGACGACGCGTTTAATTCCTTCGACCAAGTGGTGCAACGCAATCCAGAGTCCCACAAGGCTTGGAGCCATCGCGGCTATGCCCTGGTTAAATTGCAACGCTACCCCGAAGCGCTGACCAGTTTGGACCAAGCGGAACAGCTCAATCCCAAATATGCCAATACGTTCTACAGCAAAGCGGTGTGTCAAGTCCTCAGCGGCGATGTGGATCGCGGGTTGGAATTTTTAGAACGGGCGATCGAACTCAATCCGCGCTACCGAGACAATGCCCGCAC
>JBAVRC010001067.1:0-6579 GCA_049694615.1 Thermosynechococcaceae cyanobacterium
GCGAATATGAAGATCTATTCTTATATAGTTATTAAAGGCTTTATTGAAGTCTGAGACACCTTTTCCTTTAGATGTTGCGATGAAACAGCACCGTCCTTGTCCCCTATCGCCCGATGTTCTCTCTCCGGTCGCCGACTACTTTAAGGTGCTGTCAGAAACCAGTCGGCTGCAAATTCTAAGTTGTCTTCATGAGGGGCTCATGAATGTGATGGAACTGACCGAGGCCACGGGATTTAGTCAGGCAAACCTCTCCAAGCACCTTAAAATTATGACCCAGGTCGGGATTCTCGCTCGTCAGCCCAAAGGGGTGAGTGCTTACTATGAAATTGCCGATCCCAAAGTCTTTGAATTGTGCGAAGTCGTGCGAGATGGCATTGGTGATCGCTTCCGGCAACAGGCCCAACCCTTCCAACTCCAGGACTTATCCAACCGTTGAACTCCATATTTTCAAGCATTTCTCAAGGCCAAGCCACTATGGATATCGCAGCAGTTCTAAAGCGCTACGCGGATGGGGAACGAGACTTTTCGCAGCTCAACCTTCAAGAAGCAGAGTTGACCAACCTCATTCTCAGTGAGGCAAACTTTCGTCAGGCCGATTTCCGTCAGGCGCGGCTAGGTAAAACCAACCTGAATCGCGCCTGTTTGCAAGCCGCAGATTTAAGCGAAGCCATCCTCTGGGGGACCCATCTGGATCATGCCGATCTATCGGGGGCCATCCTGCGGGAGGCAGACTTGAGCGGAGCAATGCTTCACCAAGCCTGTTTTGATGGAGCTAATCTGTGTAAAGCCATTCTGAGCGGTGCCACCCTCACCCATGCCAGTCTCATCAAGGCCAACTTAATTGAGGCCGATTTGCGATCGATTTCATCCCATCGCACCGACCTCCAGGGAGCAAATCTGAGCGGTGCGGATTTAAGCTATGCCCAACTGAATGAAGCCCTTTTGTGCAAAGCCAATCTAGCGGGGGCAAAATTGTGCCGCGCCAACCTGCGCAGAGGTGTGGGACAAGATTTTCTAGCGGCTGATCTGACGGGTGCAAATTTACAACAGGCCGACCTCAGCTATGCCGACTTTACAGGCGTTATTCTCCGCGAAGCCGATTTGCGCGGTGCTGACTTAAGTGGAACGATCCTGACCGACACCGATATGCAGGATGCTCTATTGACCTAGGGTTAAGGCGGATCGGTAGAGCGATTGCGCAACCTTCTGGGACAATACAAATCTGGGTGCTTTAAGTTCTCTCTCCGGTTGATAGGCTATGAACGAACATCCCGAAACAGCGATTATTTACTCAGCAGCTCAGCTCATCGAACAATATCGGGCTGGGGTGCGCGACTTTTCGAGGGCGAGTCTGAATCAATGCGATCTTCAGGGTGCCAATCTGAAAGGGGCTGATTTAAGCTATGCAGAACTGACGGAAGCTAATTTGCAAGCGGCAAATTTACGAGGTGCCGATCTGAGCTATGCCGATTTAGAGCAGGCGATTTTAGAGGATGCCGACCTCAGAGGTGCGCTCCTGATTGGGACCAATCTACGGCTGACGGATCTCTCTAAAACCCAATTGCACGATGCAGATTACGACCATACCACCCACTTCCCGAAAAACTTTGACCCCGTTGCCGCAGGACTAAGGATTAAAGCAGACTGAAATTGAAACGGTAAGGTTCAATTCCTAGGAGCCAAGCCAATCTTAGACGCTTTTACAGTAGGTCAATCAGGCGATCGCCCACCCGCAGCGCATTGGCCATAATGGTCAACGCTGGACTCACGCTGGCATTGGACGGAAAGAAGCTGCCATCCACCACGTAGAGGTTCTCTACATCGTGGGTGCGACAGTTCGGATCTAAAACGGAGGTGATAGGGTCAGTCCCAAAGCGACAGGTGCCGCACTGATTCGCTAATACCTGGAGGGGACTTTCGCCTTTAGGATGAATGACTCCCTGCTGAAAGCCATTCAAGGTTTTCTCCAGGGTTTTCAGAATGTCGGTCCAACGGTAAATGAGGCGATCGTGGGCTTCGCGGTTGCTAGCGGTGTAGTCCACCGTCAGCTTTGCCCCCTCAACCCGCACATGATTCTTGGGATTGGGCAAATCTTCCGTCTGTGCCCACCATCCAATGGAATGGGTGGCGAGCTGCCTTAACCCAAAACCGGGCATGAATTTTGCCAGTACTGAAAATAGGGGCGGCGACTCCGCAAAAATTACGTCGGAGAGCAGTCCGCCAGAATTTTGAATATGTCCCATGGGGTAGGGGAAATCGGCATCCCCCCAATAGAAATCATTGACCGATACCGTCTTTTGGAAGGTGCCGGAATTAGGCTTAGTGCTGAGCTGCACCACCACCGTAATGAGGCTTTTCATCAAATTGCGCCCGACCAGCCCAGAGCTGTTGGCTAACCCGTTGGGATGAGCGTCGCTGGCCGACTTCAGCAGCAGCGCCGCTGAGTTCACCGCCCCACAGGCCAGTATTACGATATCTGCTAAAAACAGGAAGGATTGTCCTGCAATTTCGGCTTCTACGCCTTTGACCGAACGGCCAGAGGGATTTGTATGGAGCTGTACGACCTTTGCTCCGGTTTTTAGGATGACATTGGCATGGGCTAATGCAGGGGCAATGCCGCTCACTTCCGCATCATTGGTGGGGTCATCGTCCTGACGGGTGAGTCCCAACGGGAGGGGAGAGGGGTGAAGTCCTTGCTGGGCGATCGCTTCGGTCATGGCCTCAATTTGCGATTCCTGCGCCACGGCTGGAAACGGATAGTCGGCACTGTGGGGTGGTTCGGTCGGATCGCTGGCAGCCTGACCATGAACCGTGTAGAGCGCTTCGGCTTCGGTGTAGTAGGGTTCAAAGTCAGCATATTTCAAACACCATTCCGGCGAGACACCTGCCTGATGTTGGACCGCCTCAAAATCCCGTTCCCGAAATCGCTGAAGGACGGCACCATAAATTTTAGTATTGCCCCCCACGGCGTAATTCATTTGGGGCGAAAAGGGTTCCCCAGCACGGTCATACCACTGCTCTGGGGCACGATAGCGTTCGCGTTTGAAGATATCCACATTGCTGCGGTTCTGCTCCGCCAAGGGCATGAAATCGCCCCGCTCCAAAATCAAGATTTTTTTGCCAGTGGGAGCCAGCTTTTGAGCCAGGGTGCCGCCTCCTGCCCCCGTGCCGACAATGATCAAATCATAGGATTGGTCGTCGATAATCATGATGCTGCCTCACTGCCAGACATAGATCAGCACAAACAAAATAATCCAGATCACATCCACAAAATGCCAGAAGAGAGAGGTCGCTGCTACTCCGAATTCGCCTTTGTCGTAGTTGCCAGGAACGAATGATCGCCCTAGCATAATGAGCTGCAACAGCACCCCTGTCAGCACATGCAGACCATGAAATCCGGTGAGTAAATAAAAGGTGCCGCCAAAAACACCCTCGGTAAAGCCAAAGGGGAGACTCCGCCATTCCACAGCCTGACCGTACAAAAAGTAACTGCCCATGACGGAGGTCAGGAACCAGAAGGCACGAAAGCCCCACAGATTTTTGGCATGGAGAAATCGTTCCGCCAGGTAGATGACAAAACTACTGGACACCAGCACCACGGTATTGATAGCGGGATTTTGGATTTCTAGTCCCGATATGCCAGAAGGAAGCCAGTCGAGGGTAGAGGTTTTGTAAACAATATATCCCGTAAAAAAGCTCAGAAAAATGACACTTTCGGATAGCAGGAACACAATAAAGCCAAACATGCGATTGCCCGCATCATCGTGGGCATGTTCAGCAGTTCCATGGGGTTCCAAACCAGGACTAGCTCCGACTGGATCCGTGCGCGTGGAATCAATCTCAGCGGGATTCATGGGCAACCTCCAGGGCATCTGGGTTGGCAACGAGGGGTTCGGATTTGCCATAACCGTAGGGTTCGGCAATCACAATCGGAAGTTCTTCAAAGTTTTCGGTTGTTGGAGGCGAGGAGACCAGCCATTCTAACCCGATCGCCCGCCAGGGATTTTTAGGGGCGGGTTCCCCCTGCACCCAGGAGCCAATCATATTCAGGAGAAACGGGAGCGTTGACATACCGAGCAGAAATCCTCCTAAACTGGCAATCACATTCCAAAAGGCAAATTCAGGGTCGTAGGAGGCTACCCGCCGGGGCATTCCCATCAAGCCCAAGGGATGCATCGGGAAGAAGTTGAGGTTCGCGCCCAGAAAGGTTAAGGCAAAATGTAGCTTCCCTAACCCCTCGGAATACATTCGCCCCGTCATTTTCGGGAACCAGTGGTACAAGGCGGCATACATCCCCATCACCACGGCACCGTAGATCACGTAGTGAAAGTGGCCCACCACAAAGTAGGTGTTGTTGACATGAATATCGAAGGGTACTGCGGCCAGCATGATGCCGGTAATGCCTGCGAATAAAAACATCGTTAAGCCCCCTAAGGCAAACAGCATGGGGGTACTCAATCGCAGTTTGCCGCCCCAGATGGTGGCCACCCAAGCAAACACCTTGATCCCTGTGGGCACAGAAATCAACATCGTGGTGGCCATAAACAGCATCCGCATCCATCCCGGTGTCCCGCTCGCATACATGTGGTGCACCCACACAATCCCGCTCAGACCCGTGATCACGAGGGAGGAAATCGCAACCACTTTGTAACCAAAGAGGGGCTTCCGAGCATAGACTGGAAAAACTTCCGAAAATACACCAAAAATCGGCAGAATGATTACGTATACGGCGGGGTGGGAGTAGAACCAAAAGAAATGTTGGAACAACACCGGATCGCCCCCTTTCGCGGGGTTAAAAAAGCTGGTACCGACGGTGAGATCGAGCAACAACATCACTGCCCCAGCGGTCAGGGCAGGTAGGCCAAAGAGCTGAATAATTTGCGCTGCTAAAACCGTCCAGACAAATACAGGCATCCGAAACCAGGTCATTCCGGGTGCGCGCATCCGGGCGATGGTGGTAACAAAGTTGACGGCTCCCATGATGGAGGACACACCGGAAATGGCCACCGCCAGCAACCATAACACTTGCCCATTGATGAGGTTGCCCGTCGGATTTTGCAGGCTCACGGGCGGGTAGGCCCACCACCCCGACTGGGAAGGGCCGCCGGGGACAAAAAAGCTAGCCATGAGAATCGCCCCAAACACAGGCACCATCCAAAAGGCCACGGCGTTTAAGCGGGGGAAAGCCATATCCTTGGCCCCAATCATCAGAGGCACCAGATAGTTGGAGAGTCCGACCAGGGAAGGGAAGGTCCACAAAAAGAGCATGATGGTGCCATGCATCGTGAACATGGCGTTGTAAACCGCCCGATCCAGCAGATCGGATTCTGGGGTGATCAGTTCGCCGCGCATGATCATGGCCAGCAGACCGCCAACCAAAAAGAAAAAGAAGGCGGTCACCAGATATTGAATCCCGATGACTTTATGGTCAGTGCTGAAACTGAAGAATCGCTTCCAGTTATCGGGCGCACCGGGAAAGGGTTGCGAGATCGGGGCGATCGCTTCAACGGAAAGATTCGTCATGGGGGACTCGCTTACTCACTAGGAACAGTTGCCGAAAGGGGGGGTGAATAATTGACCAACGGCGGCACAGCAGGCTTTACGGTTGGCCAGCCCGGATTGCCGGATTGTTGCGCCCGTTGGTATTCCTCAAAGGCTGGGTTCGGGGCCACCGTTGGCGGATGGGCAGCGGCAGCAGTGAGCCATTGCTGAAACGCCTCCGGGGATTCCACCACCACATCGGTTTGCATGGCGGCAAAATAGGTGCCGCTGTACTGGGAATCTCGTAGCCGATAGCGCCCTTCCCGAATGGGTGTCAATTCAAAATCAATCGCCCGACCGGGGATGATATCTTGCTTAATCCGAAAGGCCGGAACGAAAAAGCCGTGCAGCACATCCTCCGATTGCAGGACCAATTTGACCCGTTGGTTGTTCGGTAGATGCAGTTCCGTAGTGGTGACGTTGCGATCAGGGTAGCGAAATTCCCAAACCCACTGCCGGGCATGAACTTCGATGGGGAGTAACGGATTTACCGCTCCTGTGGGGGTTGCCAACGGTGCCGCGATCGCCGTCATAGGCTTCATATGCACATGTTCCATCGGCCCCAAAATCGACATCCGGTCATAGATCTGGTAGCTGTAAAAGGCAATCCCGATCACCAAGGCAAAGGGAATTGCGGTCCAAACAATCTCTAGGGGGATGTTTCCTTCAATGGGGGGACCATCGCTGGTATCGTACTTTCCGGCTTGCTGGAACAACACCGCGTAGGTCAAGGTGCCCACAACCCCTAAAAAAATAAATGTGCCGAGGGTGACCAAAACGCTAAACAATTGATCGACCAGTTGCGATTCTGCGGAGGCCTGGGGTGGAAACCAGCGGTAGGCTTGTTGCCCCATCCATAGACTGATGAGTGCTAGGGCAATCGCAAGGGTACCTAACGTTAAAAGGGTCCGAATTTTCATGGGTTCTATCCCTGGAGCAACACATTAGGATTCTCACCCAGCCGCAGCAGGCGATCGGCAGTGATATGAACGCCAAACTCCGCTGCCAGTTGCGCACCTAAGGTGCCATGGACAAACA
>JBAVRC010001068.1:0-15302 GCA_049694615.1 Thermosynechococcaceae cyanobacterium
AACAACGACTACGGCGTCGGGTTCGAGAAAGAATTTGTCGCTGCCTTTAAGAAACTCGGGGGCACCATCGTCAACGAGACAAACCCCACCCGCTACGATCCCAAAGCCACCACCCTCGACAGCGAAGCTGCTGCGGCCTTTGGGGGTAAACCGGATGGTGTAGCTGCGGTGTTATATGCAGAAACGGGCAGTTTGTTACTGAAAGCCGCTTATCAAAGCGGTTTGAGTGACGGCGTTCAACTACTGCTCACCGATGGCGTCAAATCCGATGACTTTGCCACCCAAGTTGGCAAAACCAAGGAAGGCAAATTCATCGTCGAAAGCGCGATCGGGACCGTTCCTGGTGCTGATGGCAAAGCCCTCAGTGCACTCACAACCCTTTGGGAATCGAAGAAGAAAACGCCGCCCCCCGCCTATGTTCCCCAAGCTTGGGATGCTAGCGCTTTGCTAGCCCTATCGGCAGAAGCGGCTAAAGCGAATACCGGAGAGGCGATCGCCGGTAAAATTCGTGAGGTGTCCAATGCACCGGGCGAAGAAGTGAGCGATGTTTGTAAGGGGCTAGAACTGCTCAAAGCGGGCAAAGACATTAACTATCAAGGGGCTAGCGGCAACGTCGATATTGATGAGAATGGGGATGTGGTCGGCGTTTATGATGTTTGGCAAGTGGCCGCAGATGGCAAAACCAAGGTCGTTGGCAAAGTATTGCCCCAATAAAACCTCCTAGTCCCTTCGCATAAAAGAGGCACCCATTGGGTGCCTCAGAATCAAACCAACGAACCGATATCACAGTGTCAAAATATACCCACTAACAGTAGACAACTCAGCAGGGCAAAGATCAGCCCCGTCACGATCAAAATGTCAGCAACACTCTCGTCAGTATTGCCCAAAGATTTAGTTGGATGAGCCATACGGGCCTCCTCCTGTTTTATGATAAAGACAACTAATTCTTAGTCTAAGAAATTCTGCTCTAGATAGAGAAATGTTACAGAAGACTTGACGAAACTTGAAGAATATTCATTAATAAATCGATCACACTAGCATCTGGTTGGGACTGGTGTTGGAAAAACTTATCAAAAATCCATAAAAATTCATTCTTTTAGAATGTTGACTGGTTCGCTTGAAATCATCCTCGCCTTGTCTCTGATCCCCATTGGTCAATATCAGCTATGGCAATGAAACTTAATGGTCAAAATTGTACTGATGCAGTTAGTTCACTCCTATGTGCAAGTCTGATCTCACTTGGACTAGCATGGCGCGTCTGCGCTCAGGATGTCCCCGTTCCTTCGGAAAATAGTCCTGAACCTGCACCCCCCAAACCGATAACCCAGACCCCAGACTCAGAAATGGTTGGACTCCCACCCTCCCTCAGAACTGAGCCTGCTTCTCCCGACGAATTGCCCTTTCAGCCCAGACAAGAGCTGCTGCAACGTACCCTTCGCTACAGCCCCAGCATCACCCTGTTAACGCCATCTGCCTACGGAAAATCTTGGGGGCAAGTATCCGTTGGCGGCAGTTTTCTGAGCCGCGTTCGGTATCGCGATGAATCGGATGCCGTTTTAGGCGTGGGGTTTGGCTTGGGGGATGCTCAAAAAGCGGTAGGTCTTGATGTCAGTATTGGGATTAACGATGTCACTGGATTTGAGCGCGGCTCGGTCGGCTTTAAGGTGCATCGTCGTTTTGCCGATCAGCTTGCGCTTGCGGTTGGTGTCAATAATGTCGTGACTTGGGGCATAAACCTAGCCGGAATTGGTCCTTACGGTGTTGTGACGAAGGGATTTAAACTGCGCCCCGATCCGAGCCAGCCCTTCAGCCAGCTCTATGTCTCTGCAGGGGCTGGAACCGGACGCTATCGTTCCGAAGGCGACATTCTCAACAACCGCAACACCGTCGGTGTGTTTGGTAGTGTTGCTGTACGCGTCATTGAACCCCTGAACATGATTGCCGAGTGGTCCGGCCAAGATCTGACTTTAGGCGTTTCCATTCTTCCCTTTCGCAATTTCCCCTTAGTCTTTTCCCCAGCAGTAACCGATGTAACTGGTACGGCTGGGGATGGTCCACGGTTTACGTTCGGGGTTGGTTTAGGCTTTACGTTTTAGGCGATCGCACTTGTTCCCAAAGGTTCCCCATTATGTTTAACCCGTACCGTTTTTTCTCCACTGCTATTTTTTCCATGGGTTTGGCGCTTGGCTTGGGCCATTTTTCGGCTGCGATCGCCCAAATTGATCCACCGCCTGATCGTCTACCACCCGGACTCGAAGATGTCACCCAGCCCGATCCAGTCGAAATTTTGCCCGTTGTACCTGGCGGTCCTTCTCCGGTTATACCCCCAACCTTTACGGGCGACCCCAATCCGATCATCGAACAGATTGAAAACCATCAATCTGATCCTTATTCAGACTATTTGGGGATTACATTTTATGGAGAGCTAGCGAATGCCGATCTCATTTCCCAGACCCTGAAAAAGCTAGGCAATAAAACGGGTACCAATCCTGCCCTTGTCTATGTTTTATCCACCTCAAAGGGGTTGAAACTTGTCCTCCTGTTGCCCGAAGGTGCCGTTGACCCGCTTCGATCGCATTTGCCCTTTCTACCCAATGGGATCAAAATAGCCTCGCTGCATCTATGGCCGGGATTGGCCCAAGCACCGAGTCCCCCTAGCCCTTTGAGATCCTTTGCAGTCCCAAATGTTTCTAGAGATGAAATCAGACGGGTGACCAAAACCTTTCGCACCGAGGTGAGCGATCCGAGCAAAGTTGAGACCAACAGTTATCAACCCTCTGCAAAACAGCTTTATGACTGGATGATTGCGCCTCTTAAACCCAGCTTGGACGCGAATAAAATCGACACCTTAATTTTCAGTCTGGATAAAGGGTTTCGGTCCATGCCCATTGCCGCCCTCTTCGACGGACAACAGTTTTTAGTCGAACAGTATAATTTGGCCTTAATTCCGAGCTTTAGTCTGACCGATACCCGCTATCAGGATATCCGGGGGAGCAAGATGTTAGGCATGGGCATTACCCAATCGGCTGGCGGACTGACCCCACTGCCAGGGGTTTCGGTTGAGGTCCCCACCTTAACCAATCGCATCTGGCAAGGCCAAGGCTATCTCGACGGACAGGTTACCTTGGACCAATTCAAAGCCCTCACCCGACGGGAGCAATTTAGTATCGTGCATCTGGCCACCCACGCCGAGTTTAATCCCGGCAACGTGAATCAATCCTTCATCCAGTTCTGGGATGGCCGATTGACCCTGCCCCAATTGCGGAAGGTGGCCCTCAGCCAACAATGGAGTAATGCACCAACTTTAGAAATGTTGGTGCTGAGCGCCTGTCAAACCGCATTAGGTAACGAAAAAGCTGAACTGGGATTTACCGGACTCGCCGTCCAAACGGGGGTTAAAACGGCCATCGGCAGTTTGTGGTCTGTGAACGATGCTGGCACCCTAGGCGTTATGAGCGAATTTTACCAGCAACTCAAAACTGCCTCCACTCGCGCTGCCGCGTTACGAGCTGCCCAAGTGGGTCTGCTGCGTCGCCAGGTTAAGCTTGCCGATGGCAAATTGCAACTGACCGATGGCGCTCAAGTGGACCTTCCCCCAGCGATCGCCCAGCAACCCGCCTTAGACTTATCGCACCCCTACTATTGGGCGGCTTATACGGTGGTCGGCAACTGGAACTAGAATGAGTGGCGGTCCCGTTCTTTGATCCAGTTGGAGGTTTACATGCCCCAGGCAATATCCCGGTTGAAACTGCTGTTGCAGCCCAGCAGTCTATGGATAGTTTCCTGGGTTTGGATTGGGGCGATCGCCGGGTTAACCCTATTCTGGGGCATCGGCGATATTGGCCTCATTGACGAAACCGAACCATTGTTTGTGGAGGCAGCCCGTCAAATGTGGCTCACAGGCGATTGGGTGACCCCCTACTTCGACAATGTCACCCGCTTTGACAAACCGCCTTTGATCTATTGGTTCATGGTGCTGTGCTTTAAGGTTTTTGGCGTGAGCGAATGGGCAGCGCGCATCCCTTCAGCGGTATCGGCCACCCTGCTCGTAGGCTTTAGTTTTTATACCCTGCAACGCTTTCATCCATCGCTGTCGCCCGTCTCGCCCCCTGCACCATCCCCTCGTCGCCCTTGGTTAGCGGCATGGCTAGGGGCCACAATGCTTATGCTGAATCTCAACACCTATTTCTGGGGACGGACGGGTTATGCCGACATGTTATTTTCCGCCTGTCTCGCCGGATCTTTTCTGGCTTTTTTTATGGGCTATGCTCAACCCACCCACCCAACCGTGCAGGGCAAATGGTATGCCGCGTTTTACGTCCTCCTAGCCTTAGCCATCCTGACCAAAGGTCCCGTTGCCGTGGTGTTGGCAGCCCTTCTCCTGATTGGATTTGGTGTCTATTTGGGCAACTTGGGGCAACTTGTCCGGGAAATGCGCTTATTACCGGGACTGTTACTGACCGCTGCCCTAACCTTACCCTGGTACATCCTGGTTACCCTGGCTAACGGCGAAGCCTTTATTGATAGTTTTTTTGGATATCACAACCTGGTGCGGTTTTCCAGCGTGGTGCACCAACATTCTGGTCCCTGGTATTTTCACTTTGGTGTGATTCTACTGGGTTTTTTGCCTTGGTCTGCTTACATACCTGCGGCCCTCTACCGCGTTCGTCCTTGGCAACGCACCCAATGGCAACAGCGATCGCGACCCGATCAACTAGGACTCTATGCGCTATTCTGGTTTGCCATTATCTTGGGCTTTTTTACCCTTTCTGCTACCAAGTACTTTAGCTACACGTTGCCGTTGATGCCCGCTGCCGCCATTTTAGTGAGTCTTGGGTGGACCGATACCCTTCAAGACTCCCCCTTGCAACCGCCGCAACGCTGGACGCTCAGTCGTTGGTTTAATGTACTGCTATTAGGTGGACTGGCTTGGGCGATGTGGGCTTGTCCTGGCTGGTTAACCCAAGATCCCTGGATGCCTCATCTGGGCGACAAAATTGCGGCGGCCCATTTGCACATTCTGGGAGGGGTGTTATGGGCGATCGCAACCCTGGTTGCCATAATCTGTATCCTTTGCCGTAGTAATGGCCTATGGCTGGTCAATACCATTGCCTTTGTGCTTTTTATTGGATGTATCTTGCACCCGGCGATCGCCATCGTCGATCAAGAACGTCAACTTCCTCTAAGGGAAATGGCCCGCAGTGCAGTCAATGCCCAAAAGCCAGGAGACGAATTCATGATGATTGGGTTTGAAAAGCCCAGTCTTGTGTTTTATACCCAACAGCATGTCGAATACCTGGAAACACCTGATCAACTCCAGCCTTACTTAAAACGGTCTCCCCATTCCGGCCATCTGCTCATCACCACCCCCCAGCTCTTAGCTAAGACAAAACTCCAGCCTGAACAGTATGAGTCTGTCGATCAAGCTGGAGTCTATACGTTAGTTCGCCTGTTAGGGTAATGGGCCGAGTGCGTACAGATAGAACCCCGTTATTTTGTGACTAACAGGCCAGCCGATGCCGTATCGAGGAGTACACCATTTGCGCTCTTCACCAAAACTGTTGCGCTATAGGACCCTGTCGGGGCAAAACTAGGCACGGTAACTGAAACGGTTTTAGAGGCACTCTGATTTTTAGCAGCGATCACCGTAAACGGTCCAATGTCAATTTTGAACCCATCGGGACCCCCCAGCTTAAAGAACAACTTATATTTTCTCGTGTCGGTAGAGCAATTGGTAAATTTACCCTTAATAGAGACGGAGCGGCCTCGCTTGACCGTGGTCGGGTCTACGGAAAGGCTAGCCGTTGCACAGGGAACGAGCGGCGTAACTTCTGCCTTAGCCACCGGAGAAGTCAGTGTCTGGGGTATAGCCACAGAACCCAGAAAGGTTAATGCAGCCAGTGCCAATGAATATAGGACTTTCATGATTAAACGACTCCAAAGTGACTGGTCTTTTTTCCAATTACAATTATAAGAGGGGCAAGCTTGGCTTACCCCTCTCTCACTTCCCCCTTCAAATGCTCCCCCCTTGAAAACAACACCTCGAGGTGTGTCAAATTTTATTAAGCAGAGGCAGTTTCTAGCAAAACCTTATCCGGCTAAATCGTTGTAGCCTTCTTCACCATGTTCATTGATGTCAAGACCTTGATATTCTTGCTCAGCCGTAACCCTTAGTCCGACTGTTGCATCAATGATTTTCAAGATAACAAACGTGCCGACCCCGGCGATCGCGTAGGTAATCACAGTCGCGATAATTTGTGTAACGACCTGTCCCGGTGCGTTGCCAACAAATAATTTTCCTTCATCGCCGAACAACAGGCCATTGCCACCTGCTGCGTTAACAAATTTGGTTGCAAAAACACCCGTCAAAATGGCTCCGACCGTGCCTCCAACACCGTGGACTGGAAAGGTGTCTAAAGAATCATCGAACTGAAGTTTTGCTTTTAAGCTAACGGCAAAGAAACAAAACGTTGTGGTAATTGCCCCAATCAGCAAGGCCCCCAGAACAGTTACAAATCCAGCTGCTGGCGTAATGCCGACCAACCCAGCTACTGCCCCTGTGGCAATACCAACAGCGGTAGGCTTGCCGCGCAACACCCATTCCAGAAGAATCCACATCAATGCAGCTGCGGAAGCAGAAGTTGTGGTATTTACAAAAGCAAGCGTTGAGAGCGAACCAGAGGCTAAGGCGCTGCCTCCGTTGAAGCCAAACCAGCCAAACCACAATAAACCTGCGCCCAGCAAAATAAACGGCACGTTATGGGGTGGTTTCAATTGATTGGGAAAGGTTTTCCGTGGTCCAATTACCCAGGCGGCAACCAGAGCCGAAACCCCGGAACTAATGTGGACTACAGTGCCGCCAGCAAAGTCTAGTGCACCCATACCGCCATATAAACCGAGGAACCCCCCCTTGGCCCAGACCATGTGCGCAAAAATGGGATACAGAATACTGGACCAAAGCAACATAAATAAAAAGTAGGCTTTGAAGCTGATCCGCTCAACAATAGCCCCAGAGATTAAGGCTGGCGTAATGATGGCGAACATGGCTTGATAGATCATGAAGGCTTGATGTGGAATCGTGCCCGCATAAGACACAACTTCCTCAGGCAAACTTCCCTGAAGATAACCTGTGGTCTCAAACCCAACGCCGTTTAAGAAAAACCACTGCAACCCACCAATGAAGGGCAGACCCGGTGCAAAAGATAAGCTATAGCCCCAAATAACCCAAGTGGTACCAACCATGGCCATGAGCAATAGGCTCATCATCATGGTATTCAAAACGTTGCGGCCTCTCACAAAGCCACCGTAGAAGAAGGCCAAGCCGGGGGTCATTAACAAGACCAAGGCTGCGGCAATCAGCATAAATCCAGTGTCTGCAGAGACTTGTGCCGCTTCAACTGCCTTTTGCAGGTCTTCCAGGCTTGGCTCAGCGGCCCAAGCAAGTCCTGAGAGGGGAAACAATAGAAAAATAGGGATAATTGCCCCTATGGCTAACAGTCGTCGATACACTGCTTAATTCCTCTTCGTCTGAATAAGTCTAGAAGGTTGTCGCTTAAATTTGATTAATTAAGGCATTAGAGCAAAGAAGAAAAGCATGTTTTTGTATCAAAAGGCACAATTTCTCGATACGTCGATTGTTTTGAGGCTCGCATCGGGATCCTGTATCCTCTGGAAACAGAAAAATACGCATCGGCAGAATTGCTGTCTCGAAAATTTCAGATTTGGTCTGTCCAGGCATGCACACAACAGGGTTTCTGACATGGGCAGCGGATAGGAAAGCGATCTCTTTATCGGTCATTTGTTAAGATTCAATTTTTGAATTTTTGCAAATAAAGTCAACAAAATTATGGACCTCACTTGCAACAGCGCATAAAAAAGGAATGCGTATATCTTATAAGGTATACACATTCCTTTTGATTCAATCGATTGGATCAATTTTTGGGGTCTTGTTAAGGGTCTAAACTAGATGTCTAGACTTACTAGAGGCAAACGCATCTTGACTCAGAAGTGCAAAGTCAGGATAGGCCAAGAGACCGGTTTCGCCAACATCCAATCCCTCTAGCTCAACCTCACGGGGTACCCGCATTCCGACTGTGGCATTGAGAATCTTAAAGAAGACATAGGACACCCCAAACGCCCAGACAACTAATGCAATGCACCCGATAAACTGGGCAACCAATTGGTTAAAGTCTCCATAAAATAGTCCTTTTACCGGACCATCAACACCATTCCAAGCCCCTCCATAAAAGGCCGTTCCATCTGAAAAGAGTCCAACACATAGCACCCCAAATAACCCGCATACGCCATGAACTGAGACTGCACCCACCGGATCATCGATGCGGAGTTTGTCGATGACTTCAACAGCGATACTGACGAGAACTCCGGCGATCGCCCCAATAATGAACCCTGCTGTTGCACCGACAAAGCCAGAAGGGGCAGTAATCGCGACCAATCCAGCCAGTAAGCCATTGGCCACCATGGTTGGGTCCGGCTTGCCAGATTTGAAGATTTGATAAGCGGCAGCGGTTAAGGCCCCGCCTGCACTGGCCAACATGGTGGCAACCGCAACAATCCCGACCCGGTTCAATCCTCCCCCTGCAACACCCAAGGTACTACCGGGGTTAAACCCAAACCAACCAAACGCCAGGATAAAAGTCCCCAGCAATGCCATGGGGATATGGTGTCCTGGAATGGCATTTGCAGTTCCATCGGCATTGTATTTGCCAATGCGAGGGCCTAAGACGATCGCACCGGCCAGTGCACAGAGACCGCCCACGGCATGCACCACTCCCGAACCTGCAAAATCGACATATCCGTGACCCAACCCAAAATTGACCCCGAGTTGAGAAAGCCATCCACCGCCCCAGGCCCAGTTGCCAAAAATGGGATAGAGTAGCATGGAAATGAAAAAACCATAAATAAAGAACGATTTAAGATTCCAGCGTTCAACCATTGAACCCGTTGGAATGGTGGCCGCAGTGTCCATAAACACCATTTGGAAGAGGAAAATGGTATAGACCCCCACGTCGTAAACGTTATCCCCTAAAAACCATCCATTGGTCGCAAACAATCCCCAAGTGTGGCCAAATAAACTAATGGTCACCTCTTTAGAGGCGTCTAATCCAGCGGTTCCGCCTAAAGACCCCACGGACATCGCACCGAACATCAGCGCAAACCCTGCGATCCAGAATCCGGTCAAACCAATGACATAAATCAAAAAGTTCATCAGCATCGTGTGGGCCGCATTCTTAGCGCGTGTGAACCCGGTTTCCACCAGCGCGAATCCCGCTTGCATAAACATGACTAAGAACCCTGTCACCAAGGTCCATGTCAAATTAATGGCAATTCGGTTTTGTCCCACTGCTTCAGCCAGTTGTAGGGCTAAGGGTTCTTTATCTGCTTTGGCTTTAAATTCCTGATAGGCTTTCATGGCCTCTGCATCATTCTTGTCTTCCGGTTCTGCAACCACAAATGCTTTGCCTTCAGCATCCATCGCATCTGCGGCAGTTCCCGTTTTATTGCCACCTGCATCACCCGCTAGGGCCTGGTAAGCAAAGAGCGACAAATTTGCAACGAGCAGAAAAGTCAGCAGGGTCTTTGCCAAAAATCGAATCGTTTTTGTCCACTTAAGGTTGCGGAATAACGATTGCCACAGGACGTTATGATTTTTCATTGGCACTCTAATTCCCGAAAGTTAACGCACATTCATGAGTCAATATGAAACGTACAAAAAATCCTTATTAAAAATGTATTCTTTATGAGCCTATTGCTTTTAAGTCAACGATTTAAAAGACTAAAACCGGATCCTGCTCTCCCAAGGTAAGGCATTCTGAAGCAGTTTTGTTTGTCGTAGCAAATCAGGACCCGCACCTTATGTTTGACCAGCTGAATTCTAGCGGATGCCGCGACTCTCAATTTACAGGTATTCTTGAAGGACGGCATTCTAGAGGTAGTGAAAGCTGCCGGATGCTAATCCATTACAATATCTATCGCTAGACAATAAATACTTAAAAGCTAAGCATCATCTCATTTCAACCCAGCCCTACAAAGTAGAAAAAGATATGACGAAGAAACTTCATTTTTAATTAAGCTTCTTTAAAAGATTAAAAATGTATTGGCTGCTACAATCGAAGGGTTTTGATGTTAAGAAAAATGAATTCTGTTGAAAACAGGCGATCGCACCCCTCATCCAAGGGGGAATTGGTGATTTCATCAAGCTATCAAAACAAGATTGGCGATCCGCCTCCAACATTGCTGACCTGTGGTGCGGATTGATCAATCGCGTAGGTAAAGCCAAAGAGTTGACCAATCAATTGCCGCTGTTGGGTTGGCGGATAAAGTGGTGCAGGCAATTGAGTTGTCGCATAGGTGTTGGCAGCTCGAATGATATTCAGCGCGTCCGCTTGAGCAATTTGCCGTTGTTGATAGGCTTGCAGCACCCGATCCAACCCAGCTTGGTATTCCAGTTCGGTTTGGAAGCGGAACTGTGGATTGGAGGCCATGCCAGTCATCGGAGCCGTCCCCGGTAGTGCCAGCGCAACGGGAGCCTGCAGGGTGAGCACATAGAGGCTTCCCTGGGGAATTTCCACCACCTGGACCGTTTTCTCGGAACCTAACCCAGCCAGAACACCAACACCAGAGCCAAACATTGCCGCCCGGTTAAACGTACCAATGTCGCCACCGCTGACACCGCCAGCCAGACCGCCAAATAACCGTCCCATCGTGGGGCTGTACTCGCGGGCTTGGTCGGTGCCACTTTTCAAGGTCACCTTACGACTGGGTAAAACGGGGCTGGTGGCTTGAATCGGCACGGTTCGCCCCTGAATGACTAAAGATTCGGCAATCACTTGCGCACCATTCTTGACCGGATGGACCCGAGCCGCGACCGGAGACCCTTGCGGGGCAAGCGGGTTGCCGTAGCTATCCAGTAACGGTTGCGCCAGCATGAGGGTTGTAGGGTAATCCTGTTCTTGTTTCGCATCAATCACCATCTGGGCTGGGAAGGCCACGGTAATGGCCGTAGACTGCGGAATGACAGTTGCCGCACCGCCATTCATACTTTGCATGGGAACCGTTTGGGCTGTTGCGGGTAGGGGGGCCGGGGTCAAAATCGATAACGAACAAAGCAAACCGAAAACGAGGGTGGATTTCATGGTTCTTTTCCTGAAGATTGTTGGGCTGAAATGAGCGAAAACGGGCTCGTTGCTCCCCAATCAGGGAACAGGAGGGGAGCGACGATCAAGACTTACCATCCGAGGAGGTTATCGACGATGTGGGTTTGGGTGTGGCGCTGGTCAATTTTGTCCAAGGTGGTCCATTGCACGACGGCGCTACAGTCTTGCCCCACGACAACCTTGCTGGAACTGGTGTCAGAAAAGCTGCTGGTATCGCTGTAGGTTTGGAAACTGCCATCGTGGTAGGTACTGTTCGACCCTTTACCGGAGGCAGATTGACTGTTGCTGCTTTGGCTAGAACTGCTGCCGTGCCCGCTGGCACCAATCCCAAAGATACTGAACCCACCGCCGCCACCTGCCGAGTGGCTGGAACTGCTGGATGAACTGTTCATCCATTCATAGGCATTGGAGTTGCTGGTGACGTTGTTTTGGTTGTAGGCATGAACGTTGTTTTGTTGATGGATATTGTTTTGGACGTTGTTGCCAACTCCAACGTCGTTGCACATGGCACGAGGATCGTTGCTACCGCGTGTGCTGGGCGCAACGGGTCCGGCATAGGCAGGAATCATTGAGACCACTAGAGTTGTACTTAGGGTGAAGAGGGGTAGTAAGCGTTTCATCTGGGTTCTCCTTGAAGTTTCATCTGAGCTGATAGGTTTATCTTCCCGATTTCCACGGCTTGAGGCAGTGACCCTGCGGCGCATGCAACCGTGATTCTGGCGGGGGTTTGGGGTGATGCGATCGCCCCTCGCCCGTGACAGTTATCACCCTGAACACGTTAGGATGAGGCCAACCGTTGAGCTGCTGGACCATGTACGTCGTGATTTTCGATGGCCGCTGTAATTTGTGTACGACCTTGGTGCAAGCCTTGGAGCGACTGGATGGCGGGACACAATTTCGATATGTAACCATGCAGGATCAGGCCGCATTGGCACAGTGGAATATCACCCCCGCCGACTGCGAGCAGGGCATGATTTTAATTCAGTTGGACCCGCCTCACAGTCGTTGGCAGGGGAGCGATGCAGCAGAAGAAATTGCTCGCTTATTTCCAGCAGGGGGTCCGGCGATCGCCGCGTATCGAGCGGTCCCCGGATTAAAAGCGTGGGGCGATCGCCTCTATGCACAGGTGCGCGATCATCGATATGACTGGTTTGGGGCGCGATCGCAGATCTACCAAACCCAGCACCCCACGCCTGAAACCCCTTGTCAGACTTGTGTCGCTAGTTCGTCGATCGAGGCAATGGACAACCGTGGTTAAGCTGAGCCCCGGTTGAGGGAAGAGTCTTCCAGCTCTGCTGGTTGTTTTTTTTTGCCCCACTTTTGCGATCGCGACGGCGAATGGGGATCGCGATGCCCCAATATTGAGCCGCTTCGGTCATATCCATGTCCAGCAACGCTGGATCGCCGAGGAGTTGAATCCCATTGGGCCGGGTGGGCAGTCGGTCCATGGCCGCCAGAATCTGTGTGGCCACACAACGGGCTAAGGGCGGCGGAACTGCATTCCCAATTTGCCGTGCCCCATGCCATTTGGTTGGGTGCAGCCGAAACCAATCGGGAAACCCATGCAACCTTGCCATCTCGCGCACCGTAATGCAACGCGGACTGTTGTAATGAATGGGACGGGGACTGGTAAACGCACCGCGAGCCGAGTCGGTTCCGGCCCGGAGCGTATTGGCCACACCGTTCGCGGTCAGTTTAAAAAACCGCGAAATCGGTTCCACCTGGCCGGGAACAGTTTCAGCAAATCGCCGCCGCGAAAGGGCGGAATGGCGCGTGCGAATGCTGGCGGTCAGAAGACTAGCCTTCCATCGTCTGGGATAACCCCAGTGCCATGCCTCGGGGGTCAAAATCCGCATCTCGCGGGCATAAGGATTTTGTGGCTCAGCCCATTGGGGAATTCGCACCCAATCGCGATCCAGCAGTTCTGCAAACCCTTCCGCTTCGGGCAGGTCGCTCAGAGCATCCTGACAGGATGGACTGTCCGGCAACGCCAGTGGCGCAAACTTGGCTGACCCTGCAGGCTTGGTCTGGGGGACAGGATACTGGGGCAAGGGCAAACCTTGGCGGGCTCCCATTAAAATCAGGCGATCGCGATTTTGAGGAACGCCATAAAAAGCGGCATTCAAGACTTGCCAGGGCAACTGGACCCGATAGTCCAAAGCCTCGAACGCAGCAATCAATTCTTCCAGAAACAGGCGGTGTTGGCCGACGGTCAGCCCCTTGACATTTTCAAAAACAAAGTACGCAGCGTCTAATTCTTGGACCAGTCGGACAAATTCCCGCACTAGGGCATTGCGCGGGTCGTCCAAGGCGCGCTGACCCATCAGTGAAAATCCCTGACAGGGGGCACCGCCAAACACAACATCAATTGGTTGCTGACCAATCTGGGCCGCAGCGCGAATGGCTTCCCCGGTCAAACCAACCACCGACTGGGCCAGCACTGCGCAACTCGAAAAGTTATAGGTGTGGATCGCTGCATGAATCGGATCCACTTCCACCGCAGCGACCACATCAAACCCGGCTTGCTCGAACCCCAAACTTAGACCTCCTGCTCCGGCAAAGAGATCGATCGCGATCGGGCGTTTGTCTGACATCGGTTGTGGTTTCAGGTTCCTAAGCAGCGGCTAAGCCATAGGCCGACATTTTCATAATGTCACGGGTGGTAAACCCAATATTACTCAGGGCTTCGCCGTACTGAATCATGAAGTCTTCCACCAAGGCTTCTTTTTCCATGCGCAGCACTTTGGCGTCGGTTGCAACTTCATTCAGCATCCGCCAAACCAAGGGCAGATTCTGACGATTGGCGACTTCTACCTCGTCGCGAACGGCTTCAAAGTTGGCCTTCAACCATTCCTCGCCAAAATTGAGATGCGTGTATTCATCTTTGACCACCCCTTCGGTGATCTTGCGAGCAAAGGCATCGGCTTCAGGAATGTAGATGTTGTAGGCGGCGATCGCAAAGCATTCGATGATGAGGGACTGAATCACCAAACAGGTCGGGATTTTATTGTCGCTGGCGGCTTCTTGGAAATTGTGATGCAAGTCGGCAAAAAAGCGTTGGGCAAACTCCAGATCGGGAGTAACGCTTAAATTGCGCCCGCAGGCTTCAAACCCTTTCTTGTGCTTCGCTTCCATTTTAGACAGGCGGAGCAAATCGTCCTTGCACTCCGGCAGCAGTTCTGCTAAGCGAATATAGTTTTCGTAGGCTTCTTGCTCGCCTTCAATGACAATCGCATTGATTCGGCTATAGGCGTCGCGATAGGATTCGCTATGGAAATCGGTTTCAGGGCTAACCTGGAGTTGGGGCATGTCTGTTGCATCTCCTGATCATTCTATGCTATGGGCTGAATTGACAATGCTCTATGCTAAAGGGTCGTCAGCAAATTCAGCCTTTTACAGTTTACTGCACTCTTTCCAAGCGGCAGGTTTTTGCAACGGCTAATTAGGCATAGGGTTCCCATCGGCCCGATGGATGTTTCCTGGCGTTTCGTTTGGCCAACTCTGGTCGTATTGGAATGGTCTGAGGTCGTCAGTCCCTATCCTACATCCGCCAATCCAACGGCAGCACAAAGAATGACTTCGCTTGAATTTCGCAAAAAGTATTGTTGTCGCCTACTTCACTGAATTCAGACAGAGACTTAATTGAGTCAAAACATCTTTCAATTTTCAATGAGGCCATACCCATGCCTAAAACCGTCACCCCCGATATGCTCGATCCGAAAACACCCGATGACGTCATCATTCGAGCAGAACCCCGTCCACCCGAAACCGATCCAACCCTCGGCATTCCCGTCGCAACCAGCCATCAAGGCACTCCCCAACATCGTCTCGTCACCATTGGCGACTCCCTCACCCAAGGGTTTCAAAGTGGCGCAATCTTCAACACCCGCCACTCCTACCCCATGCTCATCGCCCAAGAACTTGGCTGGGCTAAACACCTGTGCTATCCCACCTACGACAGCCCTGGCGATGGCCTCCCCCTCAACCTAGAAAACCTAGCCCGCCAACTCGAACAAAAATTCGGCTCTAGCATCGATTGGTGGGAATTGATCCCCGCCCTTCTGCTGATCCGCGACCAACTGGATCAAACCGAAGATTACTGGGAGCGCAAAGACGGCACCCAATTAC
>JBAVRC010001069.1:0-2313 GCA_049694615.1 Thermosynechococcaceae cyanobacterium
GGCCTACACTCTCATCCGATCAAAAGACCCATCAGCGGATCCTAGAGGCTGCGGAACATTTGTTTGCGTCTCAAGGGTACGAACGCACAACCACCAAACAGTTGGCTGAAGCGTCTGGTGTGGCTGAAGGGACCTTGTTTCGCTATTTTGAAAGCAAAAAAGCGATTCTGGCTGCGGTCATGGGCAATGGCTGGAATACCTTGCTCAACGATCTGCTGGCCACCCTGTGCGAAGTGTCCGATTACCAGGACATGGTGACCCTGCTGCGCCATCGCTTGCAGGATTTTCAGCAACATGCCGATCTGGTGAAGGTTTGTCTGATCCAAACCCCCTTTCACCCCGATCTGTGCGAGGCCCTCCAACGGGAACGCTTGGGCCAAATGCTGGCGGTTTTAGAGGCTTACATCCAAACGGGTATCGACCGGGGCATGTATCGACCGCTGAACCCGTCGAGTGTCGCGCAAGTGCTACTGGTCATGTTTTTGGGCATGGGTTGGATTGACAACACCTTGATCAATTCAGACGACTCAACTCAACACCAAGTCCAAATGGCCGATACGCTGGCCGATATTTTGATGCATGGCCTCCTATTGCACCCCACGGTTTCCCCTCCATCAGGCACTGTGTCTTATCCTGCGGCAACCTCGTCCATCGCTTCGGCTGGGTAGAGGTGCTGCCGGGGTGCAACACAAAAAAACAGCGCTGGCATAGATGGCTAGCGCTGTTTTTGGGGCAAAACGGGACGATGCTAAATAACACCCATGTTGGTGAGTCCGAGAATGACACCTGCGCCTAGAATATGTCCGAAGCAGGTCACACCCAACATGGCACCGTGGCCCATGCCGCCGAATAAGTTGGCAGACGGAAGGCCCAGACCCACGTTTTGTTTTTTGATGGTGGCTTTGCCAAAGGCGATCGCAAGGATGTTGCAGGCAATCATGATGACGGCAATTTTGGGATCCCAATCAACGGCTCGGACTGCAACGGCTAATAGAGGTGAAGTAAACAAGGGCTTGCTCCTTAAAATCTTTATATTGAATCGTCGAGCATTCTAGCTGTTTTATTTATCAGAGAATGTAGCCCTGATGTGCAATGCTGCATCAATAGTTAACGATTTTGGCCGGGATGCGGAACGGTTCCCGTTCAAGACACTTCAGGATGAGGCATTCAGTTGATGGAGGGTCGCCTTGGCCGCAGCTTCCGAAGAGGCTGGATTTTGACCGGTAATCAGGTTGCCTGCCGTGGCCGTATAGGATTGCCAATTCTCGGCTTTGACATAATTGCCGCCGTTTTGCTTCAGCATCTCCTCCACCAAAAACGGCACCACCTCTGTTAACCCCACTGCGGCCTCTTCAGTGTTAGAAAATCCCGTCACAGCCTTGCCTTGGACCAAAGGGGTCCCATCGGGCGCTTTGGCATGGCGAAGAACGCCGGGCGCATGACAGACGGCAGCCACGGGTTTCCCAGCCCAATACATGGCCTCAATTAAAGCAATTGAGTCGCGGTCTTCTGCCAGATCCCAAAGGGGACCATGGCCGCCGGGATAAAACACCGCATCGAAGTCCTCCGTCACGATATCGGCCAGCTTCACGGTCTGGGCCAATGCGGCCTGGGCCATAGGGTCCGCCTTAAACCGTTGCGTTGCCGCCGTGTCCAGGTTTGGATCGTTACTCTTGGGGTCTAGTGGGGGTTGTCCACCCTTCGGCGATGCCAAGGTCAGGGTTGCGCCAGCATCCAAAAAAATGTAATAAGGCGCAGCAAACTCTTCCAGCCAAAAGCCCGTTTTTTGGCCGGAGTTGCCCAGTTGGTCGTGGGAGGTTAAAACCATCAAAATATTCATCATGCCTTGCCAGATCCCTATAAAAAACAGTATGGTGAAGGATATTTGATTATCGTACAAAAATACTATGGGTCGCGGCGGTCAACGAGATGGGGCAGGACGACCGAAAGGCAGTGGGAAATTCGGGGAACCCACCAAAGCCATTCGGTTACCGATTAGTTTAATTGAGCAGATCGAGGCTTTGCAAAAACAAGCCCAGGAATCCAGCGTGGAGGGGGTGATGCGTCCGGTGCGGCTCACCAAATGTGCCTTGCCCTATTACATGGTCTCGGTGTCCGCAGGCTTACCGTCTCCGGGTGAGGACTATATTGAGGGCAAAATCGACCTGAATCGCCACCTGATTAAAAATCCAGCGACGACTTTTTTGGTCCGGGCGACCGGGGAATCCATGATCAATGCGGGCATCCATTCGGGGGATATCTTGCTGGTGGATCGCTCCCTGGAACCGGGCGATCGCAATATCGTCATTGCAG
>JBAVRC010001070.1:0-12123 GCA_049694615.1 Thermosynechococcaceae cyanobacterium
ATCTTGGGGATGTCAGTCCACATCTTTGAGCGAAAGTCCTACTCCGGCATCCACGCCCACACTTTCTACTCCGAGTCCGAGGATATCTGCTACTCCACCAGCGTCCCACCAGCGCCCTGTCCCAGCACCTACCCCCGCTGCCACTGTTGCATTGGTGCCAAAGCCCAATTCTGTCTTTCGTCCTATTTTCCCTGCCCTAAAGTACCAAACTAAAATACCTATTTTATTGCCAAAAACGATACCAGGAACAACTGCTGAGCAGCCGTTCTTTGCAATTTTAGAAACAGCAACGGCAACTCAATATCAAATTCTTTTGGCTTGGAGCGAAGATTGTAGTGGTGGCAGTGCCTGTCGTCTGGGTACTGTTGCTGGGATGACTATACCTACGCAATCTTCATTAAAAGGGCAAGCCGTGGCATTGTCTAAGGGCATCACCGGATACTTTATCGAATCTACCTGTGGAGCAAACTGTTCTGATGCCACTCTTACCTGGGATTTAAAAGGAAGTCGCTATTCGGTTGGGATCAAAGCAGGTGACCAAGCCAGTCTTGTTGAAATGGCTAACTCAGCAATCTCAAATGGTGCATTTTAGCAGCTTCAGCCCTTGCTAGAAATTAGGTAAAAAGTGAGGTAATACCGATGACATCCCAACTGTCTGTGAAGGCCAAGATTCATTAGAAGTCGCTGCAAACCGTTCGAGCAAGTTTCCAGAAACCGACGAAGCCAGAATCCATAG
Source organism: Thermosynechococcaceae cyanobacterium (assembly GCA_049694615.1). GTDB lineage: Bacteria > Cyanobacteriota > Cyanobacteriia > Thermosynechococcales > Thermosynechococcaceae > JAAURS01. The sequence continues at coordinate 737 of JBAVRC010001070.1, forward strand.
CGTTGGTAAGTCCTCCTCTGAAACGGCTGTATCATCGCGTTGAATCCGACGTTGTAAATCTGTATGGACTGACAACAGCTTCAACAGACAGTCCTTCACTTCCGTCGTCGTGGGCGGGTTCCGAAACGGCTCCAACAGACAAGGTGTTGCCGCAATTCTGCCCAACAGTCCCAGCATTTGAGGGTCAGCCGCAGTTTGCGAAGCAGGTGCAAAATACAGATCGACCAACCTTGAAGTGCCCAAAACCTCAAGACTCTTTTCCACAGTACCCAAAGGGGACAGTAGCTCCTCCAAAAATTCCTTTGAAAACTGATCAAATTTATTCCGAGTCATGGGCAGTACAGCCAAAGCGCCTTCATTGTAAAAGAAAACGGGATTTTGTCTCGAATGCGCTGAAAGTGCTCTATCAAGTGCATGAACCGTTGAGGAGATTTATGCCCCCTCGCCACGACAGGGGTTAGGGCAAATGGATAGAATCGATCCAGACCGTCCTAACCCAAAGCAGGAGGAGCGCTTATCGAAACCATTTACGGCCATCTCCAAGGCTTAAAACCCAGTCAACTCAAACAACTCAAACGGCTGTACCATCAACGCCTACCGGGCGATCGCATTGTCACCGCCGAGTTTGCCCAACGGTTGGCTGCCATCAGCACCGAACTGCAACAACCCCTGTGTAGCTATTTAAACCGTCGAGGACAAGTGATTCGGGTCGGGGTGGGCACCCCACGTCAAACCCAATTCTCGCCCTTGGAGTTGCCCCGCTATGGGGCCGAACGCCTCAGCGGGATTCGCTGCATTGCCACCGCCCTCACCCCAGAAGCCCCCAACGAAGCCGCCCTGACCGCGATGGTTTTGCAGCGGCTGGATGTCTTGGTTCAGGTGAGCTTGAGCGGGGACGGCTTTGAGCGGCGCGGTGGGGGAGCCACCGGATATGTCAAAGATTGCTATTTAGCCCATCTCGTCCCAGATGCCGACGCCCCTTGGACCGTGGCCCCCTTCACCCTAGACAACCTGTCCCAGCAAGATTTGCTGGACCTTGTAGCCCATCTAGAGGACGACTTTCGGGCCGCTGACTCAGTTCGACCCGTAACCCCAGGGCAAACCGCCAACGCCGATCGGGTGGTGTTGGTGGACTTGACCACCCAAGGCATGTCCCCCGAACAAGTTCACAACGGACTAGCGGAACTGACCTTGCTGGTTGAAAGTGCAGGCGGTAGGGTTCTAGATACCATTGTCCAAAAGCGATCGCAGGCCCATCCGCAGACCGTTGTTGGGCCGGGAAAGGTGCAGGAAATCGCCTTACGCGCCCAGACCCTAGGGGCCAGTCTCATTGTGTTTAATCGGGACTTATCCCCGGCCCAGGCCCGCAACCTAGAAACCCAAATTGGCCTTCGCATTGTCGATCGCACGGAAGTGATTTTGGACATTTTTGCCCAACGCGCTCAATCCCAAGCCGGCAAATTGCAAGTGGAATTGGCCCAGTTGGAATATATGATGCCGCGCTTAACCGGACGAGGGCGGGCCATGTCCCGATTGGGGGGCGGTATTGGCACCCGAGGACCGGGGGAAACCAAACTCGAAACCGAGCGCCGTGCCATTCAACAACGGGTCAGCCGCCTCCAGCAGGAAGTGAATCAACTCCAAGCCCATCGCACTCGGCTGCGGCAACGGCGACAACACCATGGCGTCCCCGTCATGGCCGTGGTGGGCTACACCAATGCCGGCAAATCCACCTTGCTGAACGCCCTCACCAATGCCGATGTCTTTGCCGCCGATCAACTCTTTGCCACCTTAGACCCCACCACTCGCCGCCTGACGGTTCCCGCCCCCGACGCCCAAACGGCCATACCCATCTTATTGACCGATACCGTGGGGTTTATCCACGAATTGCCCCCCGCCTTAGTGGATGCCTTTCGGGCCACATTGGAGGAGGTCACCGATGCTGATGCCCTGCTCCATGTGGTGGATCTCTCCCATCCCGCCTGGATGTCCCACATTCGCGCGGTCAATGAGATCTTGCAAACCATGCCCATTACGCCCGGTCCGGCCCTGTTGGTGTTCAACAAAATCGATCAAGTGGAGAGTGATGCTTTGGCGATCGCCAAAGCCACCTATCCCCAAGCCCTCTTTATTTCTGCTCACCATCGTCATGGGCTAGAGACCTTGCGGACCAAAATGGGGGAATTGATTGCAGCGGAATGTCGCCATCTGGAAACCGTCGGCTGGAGTTATACTGCTTGAAGCCAAAGAGCGGTTCCTTGTCACCCTCGTCTTTAATCCCAAAATTGTTATGGCGATCGCCACCTGGACCCGTCGGCACATTTTGTCCCTGGCCGACTTTACGACGGACGAACTCGATACCGTCTTGCAAACGGCCAATAGCTTTAATGAAGTGCTCCAGCGACGCACCAAAAAAGTGCCCACCCTGCAAGCCAAGTTAGTCGCCAACCTGTTTTTTGAATCGTCCACCCGCACCCGCAATAGCTTCGAACTGGCGGCCAAACGGCTCTCCGCCGATGTCCTCAACTTTGCCCCCGGCACCTCTTCCCTCAGCAAAGGGGAAACCATTCTGGATACGGCCAAAACCTTTTTGGCCATGGGGGCTGACATGATGGTGATCCGCCATCAACAATCGGGGGTTCCCCAATCCATTGCTGCTGAAATGGACCGATTGGGGGGACAGGTGGGAATCCTCAATTCCGGAGACGGCTGCCACGAACATCCCTCCCAAGGGTTGCTGGATTTGTTTACCCTCTGCACCCTTCTGGATCCCATTCAACCTCGCACCCAATTACTCAAGGGCAAAAAAATTGCCATTGTCGGCGATATTTTGCACTCTCGCGTGGCCCGGTCCAATCTGTGGAGTTTAACGCGCAGCGGCGCAGCGGTCCATCTGGCGGCTCCGCCCACACTGGTGCCCCAAGCCTTTGCCTCCTTTGGGGCCACGGTCCATTGGGATCTAGAACCGGCCCTCGCCAATGCCGATTTTGTCATGACCTTACGCCTGCAACGGGAACGCATGAGCCAACACCTCATTCCCAGCCTGCGGGAATATCATTTGCGCTACGGCATTACCCGCGATCGCCTTCAAGCCTGCCAGCCGGATGTGAAAGTATTGCACCCCGGCCCGGTTAATCGCGGGGTGGAACTCAGTTCCGACCTCATGGACGACCCCCAGTGCAGCCTCATTGCCCAACAGGTCACCAGTGGCGTCGCCGTGCGTATGGCCCTGCTTTATCTCATGGGCAGCAGACCAGAGGCGCTGTAGCATCCTATCGGTTCAATCCCTTGCGAGAAGATAAAATGCACCCCATCGGAGAGGTGCATGGATCCATCCGAATATTGCTACTTGTAAACAAATATTACGGATTCACTCAGAATTACAGAGATACTTTCCCGGTTAGCCGCCCTGACGACTAGCTGTTTGCACATAAAGAATGATCAAGAAAACCGTCGGAACGAACACAAACAAGGCCGTTGCAATTAAACCAAGGTTATTAACTTCCATACAGATCAGCTCTATCTCATCTCAGCATTCATCTTAAGACTACAATACTATCTTTCCTGTAACGCGAGTGTTGGGCACAAAACAGTCCAACCTATCGGGCCTCTTTTCGGCCTCAGCATCGCTTAGGGTTTGGTCTCCACAGCCACTGAGCCATTGACCAAGGTTTGACAGGCCAATCTGTACGTGTCGGGTTTGCGCTTTAACTTGCGATTTTCAAAATCCGTGCGGGGCGAAAGCTGGTCGGCCCCCTCCACCACATTGACGATACAGGTTCCGCATTGGCCATAACCGCCACAATTCGTGATTTTGCCCTTCAGCGTATAGAGATCCACCCGATTCTCCAGTGCTTTTTGACGTAAATTGGCCCCTGGGGCCACCACCACGTCCAACCCTTCTTTCACAAACTTAATCTGGGCCAGTCCCGGTGCAGGATTGGTGGAGGGCAGGTTCGCTGTGGCCATTGGTTCCGTCTCTTGTGCCGACTCGTTGGCAAAATTGGTCCCTTGACTCATGAATGAAAAATCTCCCCGGAACAACCGCAATGAAAAATGAGAAAGAACCATCGCCTGAACTAGCCCCCCTTGGCCAAGCCAAAGACTTCTAGGTGCATAGTTTTCAAATCGTTAAGCTGCGTTGAAAACAGGCCAGCCAATAGTTACACTTCTTTATATACTTTATAGTTTTTTACAGCAAGGTCGCCATCCCGTTCAGGCGTCCAGGGGCGTTGATCGAGATAGGTTCAGTAAGCAGATTGATGCGATCGCACCCATCCGCTCTGCTGTGTCTTGATCGCGAGCGCTTTGGAAAGGCTGAAACAGAGGCGGTCCCGTGATGTAATCCAAGCACCTAAGTATGCTTCAATGGTTGTCAACGACTATATTCAGTTGACTTAGGTAACTGAGGTTGAATGGGGTGGGGAGTCCATGGGCTATTGCAGCCTTTGGGGTCTCGTAAGCATTCATCGGGTTTTAAAATTCTTGAGAGAAAGTATCGACGTTTTAAGAGGAGGAGCGTAGTCAATGGGACTACCCTGGTACCGCGTCCACACGGTCCTTATTAACGACCCAGGGCGACTCATCGCGACGCACTTAATGCACACAGCGCTAGTCGCAGGGTGGGCTGGCTCCATGGCTCTCTATGAGCTAGCCATTTTCGATCCAAGCGATCCAGTCTTAAACCCCATGTGGCGGCAAGGCATGTTTGTGTTGCCGTTCATGGCGCGCCTGGGGGTCACATCCTCTTGGGGCGGCTGGAGCGTTACTGGCGAAACAGGTGTCACACCTGGCTTCTGGAGTTTAGAAGGCGTTGCGCTGGCCCACATCGTGTTGGCTGGCTTGCTATTTTTAGCCGCAATTTGGCATTGGGTGTATTGGGATCTAGAGCTATTCAGAGATCCCCAAACCGGTGAACCGGCCTTGGATCTACCCAAGATGTTCGGCATTCACTTGTTATTATCTGGTTTACTGTGTTTTGGATTTGGCGCTTTCCACCTCACGGGGCTTTGGGGTCCTGGGATGTGGGTATCTGATCCCTACGGCTTAACCGGTCACGTTCAGCCGGTTGCCCCGGAATGGGGACCCGACGGATTTAACCCCTTTAATCCGGGCGGCATTGTGGCACACCATATTGCGGCTGGGATTATTGGCATCATTGCGGGTCTATTCCACTTGATTGTGCGTCCCCCCCAACGCCTTTACCGGGCGTTGCGCATGGGGAATATCGAAACCGTGCTTTCGAGCAGTATTGCTGCCGTGTTCTTTGCCGCTTTCGTGGTGGCAGGGACCATGTGGTATGGCAGTGCAGCTAGTCCCATCGAGCTCTTTGGCCCCACCCGCTATCAGTGGGACGGCAGTTATTTTCAACAGGAAATGACCCGTCGGGTTCAAGCCGATGTGTCAGCGGGCAAGAGCCTAACGGAAGCTTGGGGCAATGTTCCTGAAAGGCTAGCGTTCTACGACTATGTGGGGAATAACCCCGCCAAGGGCGGCTTATTCCGCACGGGTGCGTTGAACAATGGCGACGGGATTGCCAAAGAATGGCTCGGCCATCCGGTCTTTAAGGACAGTACTGGTGAAGAACTGTTTGTTCGTCGCATGCCGAACTTCTTTGAAACCTTCCCAGTTGTCTTAAGTGATTCCTCTGGCGAAGTGAAAGCCGATATTCCCTTCCGTCGGGCCGAGTCGAAGTATAGCTTCGAGCAACGGGGCGTTACGGTTAGCTTCTACGGCGGTGCGCTGAATGGTCAAACCTTTAGCGATCCGGCCTCGGTTAAGAAGTATGCTCGTAAGGCTCAGTTGGGCGAACCCTTCGATTTCGATATCGATACCCTAGGGTCTGACGGGATTTTCCGCAGTAGCCCACGGGGTTGGTTTACCTTTGGTCATGCTTGCTTTGCACTGCTGTTCTTCTTTGGTCATATCTGGCATGGCTCTCGGACGCTGTTCCGGGATGTGTTTGCTGGGATTGACCCTGAACTATCGGAAGAACAGGTCGAGTGGGGCTTTTATGCCAAGCTGGGCGATACAACCACCCGTAAGGCTTAGTGTCTCAGAGGCGTTGTTCGACCGTGGCACTGGCCCGTTTTTGAACAACGTCTCTTCGGCTTTACCCTGAACACGTCAAACGACTTTGGTGAATCTCCCATGGAAGCGATCGCATACGTATTCATTTTTGCCTGCATCATTGGGTTGTTCTTTTTCGCTATCTTCTTCCGTGAGCCACCGCGCATCACGAAGGACTAATGGGTTCTCCATAACCCAACCCGTTTTAAGATCCCCTTTGGACTCGGTCCGAAGGGGATTTTTAGAGTAGCCTGAACCCAGAAAGGCTTGCTAAAGTTTCTCCTATGAATGTTCCACGATTGTATTGGTTACGCCTTGCCTTCCAATTGCGGGGGTCGGTGATTCCCTCAGTCCTGCCCAAGGTGCTGTTGTGCGGTGGGTTTGGCTTGCTCGTTTCCCTGTTGGCCCGGAACGGGCTGGTGATGGCATGGCCCATTTTGGGGAATGTGATTCCCAGTATTGTGTTGGGGCTATTGCTGGTGTTTCGGACCAACACAGCCTATGAACGGTTTTGGGAAGGTCGCAAAGCGTGGGGCACCCTGGTGAATACGGTACGCAATCTCACCCGGCGGCTCTGGGTATTTGTGGCAGAAGCGGATCTGGGCGATCGCACCCACAAAGAAGAAGCCTTGCGGCTGATCGTGGCTTTTGCAGTGGCCATGAAGTTGCACCTGCGTCAGGAAGCCAACACCCCAGAACTGTTGCATCTCATTGATCGGCAACGATGGCAAGCCCTGGATCTTTGCCCCAGTCGCCCCCTCAAAATTGCCTTTTGGATTGAGGACTATTTGCAGCAACAATATCAGCATCAACGGGTAGATTTGTACCAAATTACAACCCTGAACACCCTGCTGGATGACATGGTGGACACACTGGGAGCCTGCGAGCGCATTTTGAAAACACCCATGCCCTTAGCCTATGCCATCCACCTCAAGCAGTTACTGTGGATCTATTGTCTATTGCTACCGTTTCAACTGGTGGGGGAAATTGGACTTTGGACAGGGCCGATTGTGGCGTTAGTGGGGTTTACCCTCTTTGGCATTGAAGAAATTGGCCTGGAAATTGAAAATCCCTTTGGCCGCGACCACAACGATTTGCCCATAGACGACATTTGCAACACGATGATTCAAAATATGGAACACTTAATGACCCTTGTCCCTAGCGCCTATCGAAATCTGGGCAATGGCAGACCGGGGGCTGTTGACCCTGTTGTACACCCCATGGGAATTCAGCCGTCTATATAATCTCAGTTGAATTGGAACAGATTTTATGAAAGCACTGTTGGGGATTTTACTCATCGCCACCGCCCTCTACTGCGGCTTGGCAGGCTATCCGCTCTGGTCCATTCTGGGGGTTGGGGTGCTCTTTACCGCAGGCTATATTCACGGGAAATGGCCGCTCTGGAAACCTTTGCTGCAAAAAAGAGATGGTCGATTCTGGCGATCGCTTCTCACCACCTATAGCATTCAATGCATTCTTGTGGGTGCCTTTTACCTGATTGGCAGCGGCCTAGGGCGCATGATTGGGGCGATTGAAGTGCGCTCCTAAACCCAGGGTCAATCCCCTTGAGTGCTAGGATATGGTGAACTTTATTGCAAATGGGTGAAGTGCTGCATGTTGGATCGATTACTAGAACTGGCTCGGTCTGTAGGATGGGGGTCCGCCGATATTCTTCGCAGTTATTATCGGGGGGAACATGACCTAGAAATTCAAAAAGCCCACAGCGATCCGATTACCGCAGCCGATTTGGCCGTCAATCACTATATTTTGGAACAACTGCAAGGGGAGCTGGGGCACGAACAGTTTGGCTATTTAAGCGAAGAAACCTACCAACCGGGCGTCACCCCCTATCCGCAGCAATATGTGTGGATTATCGATCCCTTGGACGGCACTCGCGACTTTATTGAGAAAACGGGCGAATATGCCGTTCACATCGCCTTAACCGAAGCAGGACGACCCATTTTATCCGTGGTGGTTTGGCCGGAAACCGACACGTTGTACTATGCCACACGCGGGGGTGGCGCCTATGCCGAAACCCGAAGCGGCGAGACCCGAAAGATCCAAGTCGCGGCGGCCCCTTCGTTTGAGGAGATGCGTCTGGTGATTAGCCGCAGTCACCGCGATCGCCACTTTGACGAGGTTTTACAGCGATTACCGCAGACCAAACAAACCTTTGTGGGGAGCGTAGGTTGCAAAATTGCCACCATTTTGGAGCATCGCGCTGAGTTCTACCTGTCCCTCACGACAAAATCTGCCCCCAAGGATTGGGATTTAGCGGCCCCTGAGTTGATTTTGACCGAAGCAGGCGGACAATTTTCCCACTTCGACCTCACGCCGATTGAATACAACCGTGCGGAGGTCGCCCAATGGGGTGGATTCCTTGCCAGCAATGGTCAGGACCACGCGCAACTGTGTCAAACCGTCGCCCAGATTTTAGCAGAACTGGATGCGGTGGCAGTTAATTAACACTGACAAGAATGGGGTTCAATCGTCAGTGCCTTGTTCGGTTGAAAGAAAGTTATGTTGCCCAAAATAGATCTCTTAAAGGGGATTGAAAACGTTGAGCGTGTTTCGCGGGTGTTAGATGGGGCCGACCAGGCCCTTAAAACCTGGGAGGTGACGTTGACCGATTTTCTATCGCCGCCGGAGCTGGTTGAAGCCCAAAGGGTTTTGGCAAAACTGACCGAAGTGAGGGCGATCGCCTGGGGTGGCTACCCCCAAGCCGAGCGCCAGCGCTTGGCGATCGCCCGTGCTGAGCTTCCCTTGGACCCCGAACAGGTGGAGCTAGTTGCCCTCAGTATTGCTGGGAATTTTTTGTTCGACCCCGCTACCCATCGCGATTTTTTAGGTGCCCTTTTGGGCACTGGCCTTGTGCGCGATAAAGTGGGGGATATTTTGGTGCTGGGCGAACGGGGTGCGCAGGCCCTGGTGGTGCCGGAGTTGGCGGATTTTTTGCAACAAGCCTTGACCCAAGTACGGACGGTGCCTGTCAAAACCACGCCTATCCCCTTGGGTGAACTCCAAGTCCGCGAACCGCGCAAAAAAGAATTGACGACGGTGGAGGCTTCGATGCGGTTAGATGCGATCGCCTCGGCAGGGTTTGGCATGTCTCGCAGTAAAATGGCAGATCTGATTAATAGCGGCGATGTTCGCGTGAACTGGAAAGAAGTGACCCAGCCCAGCTATTCCCTCAAGAATGGGGATTTGGTGGCTATTCGCGGCAAAGGACGGTTAACCGTCGGCGAAGTGGCCGTGACCAAAAAAGATCGCTATCGAGTCCAATTAACACGGTTTAGTTAACGATGAAACTCGATCAATTTTTGAAATTTCAAGGGGTTGTTACCACGGGGGGACAGGCCAAACTGCTGATTCAGGATGGGTTTGTCTTAGTCAACGGCCAACCGGAAACCCGGCGCGGACGTAAGTTGGTGGCGGGCGATCGCGTTACGGCGATGGGGCAAACCTATACGGTGGAAAAGATTTTAACGTAACTTGATGTTCCTAAATACGGCTCAACATTCGACAATCGAGATAGATACCCTCATTGTGCAACCGTTATGGCCTACCTATGCGAATTAGACCCAGGATACAGAATATACCTGGATCAACAAGGAGAGGTTACCCAGTTGACCCTTATGTCTGGCAGTCCTGGACAGCAACAACAATCGAGCAGCACTGTCCAAACCGGGCCTTGGACCGCACCCCCGGAACTCTATCGCGTCCCCCACGGGGCGGTCTTAAAAATCACCACGGCTCAAGGCGCACATTATATTCAAGTGCAAGGGAGCAGCATGAGCACCCTAAGCGGTGTACCCACCCTTGCCGGGGCGCAGCAAATGCAAGTGCAGCAAACAACCTCCCCACCTGCTGCACCGATGTCTCCCATGCAGCCCATGCAACCCATTCAGCCTATGCGAATGGGCAATATGGAAATGAACCTGAACCCTATGGAAATGCGAATGGGCAATATGGAAATGCGGATGGGCAATAATCCCCAACCTGCACCGCAAGCCGCACCGCAAGCTGCATCGCAACCGATCCGGCGCTTCTGTAGCCAATGCGGTACCCCCGTGGAACCCAGCGATCGCTTTTGTTCCAGTTGCGGTCACCAACTCCAGGCGTAATCCAGCAATCCCCATCTACAGGTCAAGGTCTGTCACAGCCCCAACACTACTGGACGACACCAACTTGGCGTATTTAGCCAACACGCCCGTGGTATAGCGCGGTGGACGGGGTTGCCAATGGGCGCGGCGTTGCGCCAACTCTGCCTCGGAAACGCCTAACTCCAACTTGCGGCCAGGGGCATCAATGGTGATGGGATCGCCTTCTTGCACCAGGGCAATGGTGCCGCCCACAGCGGCTTCTGGGGCCACATGGCCGACCACCATACCAAAGGTGCCGCCGGAAAAGCGTCCATCCGTAATGAGTCCCACCGAATCCCCTAACCCGGCCCCAATAATGGCCGAGGTGGGGGCAAGCATTTCCCGCATCCCTGGACCGCCCTTCGGCCCTTCGTAGCGCACAACAATCACATCGCCCGCTTGAATTTTGCCCGCCAGAATAGCGCTCAAGCAGTCTTCTTCTGACTCAAACACGCGAGCTGGCCCCGTAATTTGTGGCTTTTTCACCCCAGTAATTTTGGCCACAGCGCCTTCTGCGGCTAAGTTGCCTTTCAAAATGGCCAGGTGGCCTTGGGCGTACATGGGATTGTGCCAAGGACGAATCACGTCTTGATCCGGGGACGGTTCTGTCGGGATATCCGCTAACAATTCGGCGATGGTCTGCCCGGTAACGGTCAAGGCATCGCCGTGGAGGAGGCCGTGGGCTAATAACATTTTCATGACTTGGGGAATACCCCCAGCTCGGTGCAAATCCGTGGCGACATATCGTCCCGAAGGCTTCAGGTCGCACAAGACAGGCACTTTGGCGCGAATGGTCTCAAAGTCGTCCAGGTGCAATTCAACCCCAATGGCATGGGCGATCGCCAACAGGTGCAGCACCGCATTGGTGGAACCACCCACTGCCATAATCACAGTAATCGCATTTTCAAAGGCTTTGCGGGTCAAAATTTGGCTGGGCAGCCATTGGTTACGAATCGCTTCCACCAAGGCAAACGCTGACTTTTCGGTACTGTCGGCCTTTTCAGCATCTTCTGCGGCCATGGTTGAGGAGTACATCAAGCTCATTCCCATCGCTTCAAATGCCGACGACATGGTGTTAGCCGTAAACATACCGCCACAGGATCCGGCCCCTGGACAAGCCTTTTGTTCAATGGCGATCAATTCAGCCTCGTCAATGCGACCTGCGCTGTATTGCCC
>JBAVRC010001071.1:0-7425 GCA_049694615.1 Thermosynechococcaceae cyanobacterium
GCGCACTTTCAAAAAATGGGACGACCGGCCACCCCGAACGATTTGCCAGCGGTTTGGATAACCTATGCCCATCAATGTGCTGAGGATTGGAAGAAAGCTGAAAGCGACTTGGGTCTGCAACGATTCAGCCCATTTAGGATGTCCTTGGGCCCAAACCTTCCCAGGCATCCCGCCATGCAGCGATTGGCTGTTGCTCAGGCGGGTCACACCTCGCAATCGCTCAGCGACCTCCTCGACTTAAACCAGAAGGATTTACCGCAACGCGAAACAGCCCTCGTGTTAGCCCTGCTCGAATTCATTGAGAAAAACGATTTTCATAATGCCGCCCATGCCTTGCGCGATCTCAAGCGACTGAACCCAACTGGATTTCCTCAGCTCGACGCCCTCAGGGATCCCGTCTTACGTATGGGCGGAGAACAAGCGCTAGAAAGCGATGAACCGGAATGTACCGAGGCATTTTGGAGTGACGTCCTGACCCATTCCCCGTTCGATCCGCAACTGGCCTATAAATTGCAGCTCATCTGCGATGAAAACGAATCCTATCGCGATCGCGAAACTTGGCTGCACCGGATCATCGACTGGATTAAACAAGAGGCGAAAGACCATCCTCAAACTTGGCCCGCAGCCTATTTGTCTAAAACCCTTGCATCGCTCTACTGCCATTTGGCCGACAGCAGTATCGTCATTGGTCAACGTCAAAAAGCACTCAAGTATTTGCAAGAAGCGGAACAGTTGTATCCTGAGTCGCCAGAAGCGAAGGGGCGTCGTGGGTTAGTCGCCCGCATGGATGGGAAAACGAAACAAGCCATCTTGTTATTGACCCAAGCCCTTGAAGAAGGGTGTAACTCAGGGGAGGTTTACGCTGTTTTGCTGGACTGCCTCAAGGAGCAGGGCAATACGGCAGTCCTCAATGAGGCCCGCCAACGCTTCGGCAAAAAATTTGGCGATGTCAAGGTCGATATGGGGCCACAACTCCCTGGCTGGATCGAAGTTTTAGCCACCCAGAACTATGAGGTTTTTGAAGAATTGGCGCGTGCCAAAAGGGATAAAGATCCAGCCCTAGAAGCCTGTCGAATTTTCGTGCAAGCGGCCAAAAACGACCTCAATGCCGAGGGGCGAGTCACCCTGAACCAAACGCAAGCAACGAAGAAATGGGAGAAACTTTTGCAACCGTTGGATGCGGAGCGCCAAATTCCAGTTTTACAGGCTATTTTTCTCTCCCTGCACCTGTTTGCGAAACGTGTACAGGGCATTGCCGAGTTACTGAATGACTACCTCCAACGGTTAGCCGCACTCAGTTCCACCCTTCCCCAAGCCGCCGCTGCCCATTTGGTCCTCTTGGTGGTCAAAGGCGAGACGTTGGATCGCCTGGAAACACCCCTACGCCAGTACCTCAAAACCGTTCATCAACCAGAGACGGCCCTAGCTCAAATTCAATTGCAGGCACGTCGCTTTGTCCAAACGGCAACCCTTCGACCTTCTATTGAAGACGCGCTGCATCGCGAATCGCAACATCCCCAGCTTTTATTAGCGAAGGCAACCACGTTCCCATTGGACAGTCCTGAATACGAAGCCCTCAAAGATCAGGGATTTGAATTGGCACGACGTTTGCAAGATGGGCCAGCTCTGCAAGCCTTTCGAGAAGAAGAATCGTTCCAGGGGGGGTTAGCGGCGGGGTCTATCTTCCCAGAACTGCTCAATTTTGCCGCCGATGGCGATATCGATATCAGAGAGTTGGCCCGCAAACTGGCGCGCAAAGTGTTTGGGTCGAAAATTCCGCCGGACCGATTGGAACAGATGTTGCCGGAATTGGAGGAGATGATCCTCAACGGCATGCTGAACGAAGATGAAGACGGCGAGTACGAGGAGGACGATGAAGACGACAACCCCTTCGGTATCGACTTTGGGTTTGGACGATCCTCTTCGCGATCTAAACATCAATCCGGTTCTAAGGGCAAATTTCCCTTTTTCTGATGCCATTCCCTTATAGGTCGCTACCATGCAAGAGCATTACGAACGGTTAGGGTTAGCCCCAGACGCGACATTAGACGATGTTAAGATCGCCTATCATGCCAAGTTGCGGGAGTTTCCTGCCCATACCCATCCCCAAGAGTTCAAGGCAATTCGAGTGGCCTACGAAGCGCTGCGCAAGGGCAGCGCGAACCTGAAAGACTTTTTTGACCCCCAGAACGAGAAGGCCGACATTGATCCAGACCTCCTTGCCCAACTGCGCCAAGCGGCGATCGCCCAAGCCACTGTTTCCTTAGAGGAGTTGATGCATCTGACGTTTTGAGGGTTAAAGGGTTGAATAACTGGGGGCAATTCGGTTTAAAGTACTGAAGGAATGCATTCAAGATCGTAATGACGCAATCGCCCCGAGAACTGGCCGCCCAAAAGGTTCAATTTCAACGTGAACAGGAACGGCTGTTGCAAGATCTTTTGGGAATTCTGGATGCCCTGGACCATGCCTGCGACCATTGGCAGCAAGCCATCGTAAACCATCGTTCGACGCCGACAGATGCATCTCCATCCATGGGGCCGATGTCGCCGCGACGCCGGACAGGATGGATTGGAGGGTTGATCCGGCGATGGCAGACCTGTATTAGGAAATGGTTTGGCAGGCCCTCTAGCGGTGCGATCGCGCCATCGACGCGATCAGACGCAATGGGCGAGGTCTTAGTCAGTGCCCATGAGGGAGTGGACATGATCCGGCGATCGCTCTTGGACCTCTTGTCTGAGCGACAGGTGGCACCGATGGAAACCCTAGGACAACCCTTTGATCCAACGCGAATGTATGCCCTAGGACGCCAGGAGGATGCTGAGGCAGACGCCAATACGGTGGTTCAAGAGGTGGTACGCGGGTATCTGTGGAAAGAGCGCATTTTGCGGGAGGCTCAGGTTATTGTTGCGTCTCCCCCTGTGCGCCCGGACTGAAGCCTGACCCCAGATAAGGTCAGAACGATAGAATGCAAACCAAGCTTAGACGAAACAATTCATGGAAGCCTTATGGGAAAAGCAGTAGGAATTGACCTCGGAACCACCAATTCAGTGGTTGCAGCCATCGATAACGGACAGCCGTGGGTCATTCCAGATGAGAATGGCGAGTTCATGTTACCCTCCTGTGTTGGATTTGACGCCAACAACCAACTCCTGGTGGGACAAGACGCCCTGCGCCAATATGCAGCAGCACCAGAGCGCACCGTCAAATCCATCAAACGGCAAATGGGTACCGACCACGCCACGCATTTGGGCGATCGCACCTACTCCCCCCAGGAAATTTCCGCCATTCTTTTGAAAACCCTGAAACAACGGGCTGAAACGGCATTGGGCGAAGACGTGCCGCAAGCCGTGATTACCGTTCCGGCCTACTTTACCGATGCCCAACGGCAGGCCACCAAGGAAGCGGGAGAGATTGCTGGCTTTGAAGTGTTGCAGGTTCTGAACGAACCGACCGCTGCCGCTCTAACCTACGATTTTCGGACGGAAGCAACTGAAAAAGTCCTGGTTTACGACCTTGGCGGCGGCACCTTCGATGTCTCGGTTGTGGAAATTACCGGGGATGTGACGGAGGTCTTGTCCAGTCACGGCAACAACCGTCTGGGCGGGGACGACTTCGACTTAAGGCTCCAGCGCTATTTGGCCGACCAGTTCCAGCAAATTAACAAAATCCCCTTGCCAGAGGATGCGGTGACCCAAGCGCGGTTACTGCGGGCCGCCGAAACCACCAAAATCGCGCTGAGCGAAAATGCGTTTACAACGGTCCGCGAACCTTTTTTGGCCAGCCAGGACAAAACCGCCCTGCACTTGGAACTGGAAGTCTCCCGCGAGACCTTTGAAAAATTAATCCAGTCGCTGCTGGATGAAACCCTACAAGCCATTGATCGCGCCCTAGCCGATGCCAACTTAAAGCCTGCCGACTTGGACCGGGTCATTCTGGTGGGCGGTTCGACCCGAATTCCCCTCGTCCAGGAATTGGTGGAGCGCCATTTAGGGCAGGCTCCGGTGGATGGCATTCAACCGGATCTCTGTGTCGGGTTGGGGGCTGCCATTCAAGCGGGTGTTCTATCGGGCGAATCGGTTGAGGCCATTCTCGTCGATGTGGTTCCCCATTCCTTGGGGATTGCGGTGGCGATGGATACGCCCATGGGTCTTCTACCAGGTCTTTTTAGCACGGTTATTCCGCGCAATAGCGTGATCCCTATTTCGCGATCCGAGGTTTACAGCACCACTTACGAAAACCAAGAGGTCGTAGAGATTGAGGTGTTTCAGGGCGAAAATGCGATCGCCCGCGAAAATGTACCCCTGGGAGAGTTTCGCGTGGAGGGGTTACCCCCGGCTCCGGCGGGCAGTCTCCAGATTGAGGTCCATTTCGACTTTGACCACAATGGTATTCTCACCGTGACAGCCACGGAAAAAGGCAAAGGACAACAAACCTCCCTCGTGGTCAACGATGCAGCCACCAGTCGTTTGACGAGCAACGAATTAACCAAGTCGCGGTCCGACATCGCATCTCTGTTTGAGGCCAGCGGTGCGTTTGAGGACGATGATGAGGACGACAATGAAGATGAGGATGAGGACGATGTCGATCTAACCGAAGAGGCGCTTCTCGAACAAGCCTATGAGCAGTTGGAAACCCTAGAAGGCGAAGCGGCAGAGGCGTTACGATCGCTGTTGACCCAAGTTGAGGCGGCGATCGCAGCAGAAGACGAAGACCAGATTGCTGAGTTGCTCACTGCTTTAGAAACGGCTCTTGAAGCCCAGGATGATGGGTGACGATTGGATACAGCCAGGGACGCTATGGTCTAGGGTGGTGGCCCAAACCCAACATGCCCTGGCCTGCAGCGCACTCCATCCGATCGCCACTCACTACGATTGGGTGGAGCAGAATGGCATCCGGTTTTTGGTGCGTGTGTTGGCCAACCTGCAACGCAAGGACAAGGCCAAGCGCGATCAAAAGCGCCGCAAGGACTTCAACCCGTTTTTGCCCTATGAAGCGGATTTGTTTGTGGCGGATTTATCCCCCACCCATCTGGTGCTCCTCAACAAGTTCAATGTGATGGATCACCACATCCTGATCGTGACGCGTGCCTTTGAATCGCAGGATAGTTTGCTGACCGAAGCCGACTTCCAGGCACTGGCCTTGGGGTTAAGCGAAATAGACGGGCTGGCCTTCTACAATGGGGGCAAAACAGCTGGAGCCAGTCAGCCCCATAAACACTTACAGATTGTGCCTCTTCCTTTTGTCCCCGATGGCTCGCCGTTGCCCTTGGATCCTTACATGACGGAGATTGTCTTAAACGGAACGATGGGTAGGAATTCCCAACTACCCTATCGACATGCGATCGCCCCGCTCGACGCCATCGATTTTGCTCAACCCCTGATTGTGGCACCGTTACTCTACCACTTGTATCAACAGCTTTTGCAAACCCTCCATCTTCTGCCGGAGGACGCTGAACCCCAACAACCCCGCCAAGCCTACAACCTCCTGGCAACCCGTCGTTGGCTGGCGTTGGTTCCGCGATCGCAGGAACGCTTTGGCAAGATTGAAGTCAACTCTTTAGGTTTTGCGGGGGCCCTATTGGTCAAAACCCCAGACTTATTGGATGAGGTGCGGGAGGTGGGTCCATTGACCGTCTTAACAGCGGTAGGAGAGGCGGTTTGAAGCACCCTTCTTTGCAAGATCCTGGATCAGGCTCTAGATTGGCCGATCACTGGTCTTTAGACCCAACGATCGCCTTTCTCAACCACGGGGCTTTTGGCGCTTGTCCAAGGGCTGTTTTAGACGTCCAGCAAAGGTTTCGGCAGCAGTTAGAGCAAGAACCGCTTCGGTTTTTCCGGTCGGAATACGAACCCCTGTTGGATACCGCCCGCCATGCCCTCGCCGAGTTCGTTGGCGCTGATGCCGCCGACTTGGTGTTTGTCCCCAATGCCACCACCGGGGCCAATTGCGTTCTGCGATCGCTCTACGACTGCGACAATCCCGCTTTGGCCTTTGGCCCAGAAGACGAACTGCTGACCACCAACCATGCCTACAATGCCTGCCGTAATGCTTTAGAATTTGTCGCCCAACGCTCTGGGGCCAAGGTTGTGGTGGCAACGATTCCCTTTCCGTTAGCGTCAGTGGACCAGGTCATTGAGGCGGTCTTGGCCTGCATTTCTCCCCGCACCAAGCTGGCGTTATTGGATCACATTACGAGTCCAACGGCCTTGATTCTGCCCATCCAAACCCTGGTGCAGGAACTTGCGGCACGGGGGATCGATACCTTGGTGGATGGGGCCCATGCGCCGGGAATGGTACCGCTGGATCTACAGGCAATCGGAGCTGCCTACTATACGGGCAATTGCCACAAATGGCTGTGTGCCCCCAAGGGAGCCGGATTTCTCTATGTGCGACCTGATCGCCAAGAAGCCATTCGACCGCTCACCATTAGCCACGGAGCCAATGCCCTGCGACGCGATCGCACCCGGTTTCAACTGGAGTTCGACTGGACCGGAACCCAGGATCCCTCTCCCTATTTGTGTGTCCCTGCGGCCCTGCAAACCCTAGCGACTTTTGCCCCCAGTGGCTGGACCGAAATTATGGCCCAGAACCGAGCCGTGGCGCTGGAAGCCCGTGGGATCCTTTGCACGGCTCTGGACCAGCCCAGCCCTTGCCCGGAGGACCTGATTGGGGCGATCGCCGCCATTCCCCTGCCGGACTCCTTCGGTCCGCCCGTCTTGACCGAAAGCGGTATCGATCCGGTGCAGACCTGCCTTTGGGAGCAGTTCCAGATCGAAGTGCCCATCATTCCCTGGTTCCACCCGCCCCGGAAACTGGTGCGCATCTCTGCTCAACGCTACAATCACATCGAACAATACCGTTTCTTAGCGCAGGTTTTAAGCAACGGGAATCTGGGGCAATTCATCTAACAGGGCGCGGGTTTCCGTCAATTGCATCCTTGGTCCCAAACGAGAAACCAATCGAGAGGAAGCTAAGGATCCCAACCGTCCAGCCTCAGGAAACCCCATCCCTTGGGTCAGGCCGTATAGCACGGCTCCGGCATACATGTCCCCGGCCCCGACCGTATCGATAGCCTGCACGGGTACGGGTGCAATGTCCAACAAGTCCTGTCCGTCAAAAATGACAGACCCCTTGGGACCACGGGTGATGGCAAAACAGGTGGATAGGGTTTTGCAATAGTCGATCGCCTCCGCCAGATCCGCTGTGTCCGCCATTTGCAGGGCTTCGCTTTCGTTGGCAAAGAGGAAATCAACCCCTGGTCCCACCATTTCCAACAAACCATCTTTGAAGAATTTCGTCATATTAAAGTCGGAGAGGGTCAGTGCCACCTGGCGACCTGCGGCCTTAGCCAAGTCCCGCGCTTTAATGGCTGCTGCCTTAGATTGCGGTCCGGTGACCAGATACCCTTCAATGTAGGTGTAGGC
>JBAVRC010001072.1:0-2516 GCA_049694615.1 Thermosynechococcaceae cyanobacterium
GTCTACCAAGGTGCTGTCAATGGGGTCGGTGACAATATTTTTGATAAAGCTGCCATCTATTTTGACATAATCCACTGGCAAGTTCTTGAGATAAGTAAATGAACTCATGCCGCTCCCAAAATCATCCAAAGCAAAGGAGCACCCCAACGCCTTAATTTCTTCGATGAGATGGGCTGCACTGGTGAGGTTTGAGATAGCTGCTGTCTCGGTAATTTCAAAGCAAATACTCCGGGGCAAAATGTCATGGGCGGTAAACTGTTCCTTCAGAAAGCAGAGAAACTGCTCGTCATTAATACTGACTCCAGATAAATTGATGGTGTAAATGCAGTCGGAATCGCCGTTGGCAAAAAGACGACTCCCCTGGTTGCTGTAGGCGGTAAAGAAGTTATTAATCACCCATCGATCTAGGGTTTGCATGAGTCCGTAGCGTTCTGCGGCTGGGATGAAGGCCATGGGTAATAAGGGCTGGCCGGTATCTGAGATCATCCGTAATAGCAGTTCGTAATGGGTTTTGCTATGGGCCGTGCGGACAATGGGAATAATCGCTTGTTTGTACAAACAAAAGCGTTCATCTTCCAGTGCCTTCTGAATTCGAGAGACCCATCGTCGCTCGCCGCGTTGCTGGGCTAGTTCCAGATCGTCTGATTGATACACATGAATGCGATTGCGTCCCTTTTCTTTGGCGGCATAGCAAGCGGCGTCGGCTTCCCCCAGAACCGCGTTCAGATCTCCGCTGCGATCATTGATGGCAACCAGGCCAATGCTTGCGCCGATGGCGAAGGAGGTTTGCTGCCAAACAAACCGAAATCCTTGAATGAGACTTAACAAGTGGTCGACAATGGGGGCCGACTGGGCAAGTTCGCATTCGTAGAGGATAATGCCAAATTCGTCTCCTCCAATGCGTGCGAGAGTGTCTGAGGCCCGAAGTCGCTTGCGCAACAGGGTGGATAACTGCCGCAGCAGTTCATCTCCAGCCATGTGCCCGCAACTATCGTTGACCACCTTAAACTGATCGAGGTCCAAGTAGCACAGGGTATGGGAATGTCCCATTTCTTTTGCGTTAACGAGGGCTTCGGCCAATTGGTGCTCGAATTCGCGACGATTGATTAACCCAGTCAAAAAATCGTGGCTGGCTTGCCAGGACAGTTTGCGGGCGAGGGCGTAGTTTTGGGTCACGTCGCGAAAAACGACGACGGTGCCGATCATGCGGTTGTCGCGATCGCGCACAGGGGCAATCGAGCCATCAATGGCATGTTCTTGGCCATATCGAGACATCAAGACACTGGCATGGGGCAACCCCAACACTTTCCCGGAACTTCTGACCGTTGCCACTAAACTGGTGATGGGTTGGGCGGTTGCAGCGCGCAACACACGGAACACATCAAAGAGGGATAGCCCTTTGCCTTGTTCCAGACGCCATTCCGTAATTTGCTCAGCAACCGGATTCAAATACTGAATGCAACCAAAGGCATCCGTGGTAATCACAGCATCGCCAATGGACTGCAACACATTATGGGCCAATTCCTTTTCATGGAATAACGCTTGCTCCATGTGCTTGCGTTCTGTAATATCTTGCCAGGAGCCGACAATTTCGACCGGATGGCCCTCCTCATCCAAGATCAGACAACGCTGGTCTTGAATCCAACGGTATTCGCCATTGCGATTCAGAAAACGGTACTCGAAGTCCAGATGCCCCTCGTCGGATAAGTGGACGAGTTTATTGAGTACAGCAACAACGTCCTCAGCATGGATGCATTGCTTCCAGAGACCGATGTTTTCCAAAAAATCTTGGGGTTGATATCCAAATTGTCGAATACTTTCGCTAACAAAAATAATGCCGTAGTCACTAGAAGTCTGGCTGCTGAAAATAACACTGGGACTGGACGAAATTAAACGTTGTAACCGCCGCTTCGTTGCCAGCAAAGCTTGTTCGACACGCTGTCGCTTGCTTAGTTGCTGCCTGAGTTCAAAATTGTCTCTTATTAGATCTTCGAAAGATTGTGTATCCACACTTCGACTCACACACTCTAAATCAAGACTGGATTCAGGATTTGATTCAGAATTAGATATCTTAAATAAATTGGTCTATAAACCAGATCAATAGATATCGAAATCATAAAAATCCATAAATTAAAACGGGATGTAAATTATTCAACCATACAAACGATCAAGACCTATTCGTCAATTGATTCAAACGCTACCAATCCTTTCAAAAGAAAGTGTTTACATGGACTATTAAAGTCTATTGAAACCATAAATTTGATGAACTCCAGTTTTTTTAGAGAGATGCCTTTGTTCCCGACTAGCGGAGTCAAGTCATTTACACTCTAGCAATACTTGGATCCCCTAAGCACAGGATCAGCCCATATATACCCAGAGATTTTTCGAGAATTTAGCCTGCAAGGCTTAGAGGCTCAGTTTAAAGCCCTTCCGAGCGGGGGACATCCACCTTTTGCAGGATATTGTGGCTATAGACTTCTGGTCTTGTTAAATATGGGTTCAAGCGATCGCGCACC
>JBAVRC010001073.1:0-3451 GCA_049694615.1 Thermosynechococcaceae cyanobacterium
GTCAAAAACTCGAAACCGTTGATGGCGGTGGTTCTTTTCGGCAAGACGAATGGGATCGTCCGGAAGGGGGCGGTGGGCGATCGCGCGTTCTTACAGCGGGCGCACTCCTGGAGCAAGGGGGGGTCAATTTTTCAGAAGTGTGGGGCGAACACCTGCCCCCCTCCATTCTGCAACAACGCCCCGAAGCAGCCGGACACGGTTTCTATGCCACCGGAACCTCCATGGTTTTGCACCCCCGGAACCCCTACATCCCCACAGTCCATCTCAACTATCGCTACTTTGAAGCCGGTCCGGTGTGGTGGTTTGGCGGGGGCATCGATTTGACGCCCTACTATCCCTTTGTCGAAGACGTGGTGCAGTTTCACGCCACATTGAAAGCGGCCTGCGATCGCCACAGCACAGACTATTACCCCACGTTCAAGCTCTGGTGCGACGAATATTTTTACCTCAAACATCGTCAGGAAACCCGTGGCGTCGGCGGTATCTTTTTCGACTACCAAGATGGCATCGGGGCACTTTACCAGGGGTCTGATGCCGATGGTCCAGCTGGACGGCTGAGCGCTCAAATCGGTGTTCCCCCGCAGCGATCTTGGGAAAGCCTCTTTGCCTTTGTCCAGTCCTGCGGCGAAGCGTTTTTACCCGCCTATGTGCCCATTGCCGAAAAGCATCGGAACGAGGGCTATGGCGAGGCCGAACGGAATTTTCAACTGTATCGACGCGGGCGATATGTGGAGTTCAACTTGGTGTACGACCGAGGGACCATTTTTGGACTGCAAACCAATGGCCGGACGGAATCCATTCTCATGTCGTTGCCGCCTTTGGTGCGTTGGGAATATGACTACCATCCCGAACCGGGCACCCGCGAAGCGCAACTGTACGACACCTTCTTGAAGCCCCAGGATTGGCTTTCAGGTGCGGTATCGCCTTAAAATGCACCCTATCCCATGACCGTTACGCCGTTTCGAGTTGAGCCGATTCAAACGCCTAAGGCGCTCTATGAGTGTTTAGCGGCTTGCCATGCCGCGACTCAAGAGCAGGACCGCGAAACCATCGTCAGTCTTTCGCTGCCCCTGCCTGCGGTGGATCCCCTGGAGGTGCTGGATCGCCTGAACCAAACGGCTCAGGCCCATTTTTACTGGGAGCATCCTGCCGAAGATGTGGCGATCGCCGCTATGCAGCCGGTGGTGCGTCTGAAGCTGAACGAGGGCGATCGGTTTGCCCAAGCCCAGCAGTTCATCTCCAGCGTGTTGCAGCGCACCGTAACCGTTGGAGACTTGGATTTGCCCTTTGCCGGACCGCATTTTTTCGGCAATTTTACGTTTTTTGAAACCTCCCCCCACGAAGCCCGCCTGTTTCCAGCGGTGCATTTCTTTTTGCCCCAGTGGCAAGTGGCTTGCGTAGAGGGACAGGGCGTGTTTGTCGCCAACTTGCCTCTCGACAAAACCGCTCAGATCCAACACCTCACCGATTCCGTTTGGCAAACTTGGCAACGCTTGCAACGGCGACTCAGTTTACGCCATTGGCCGGATGCGCCGTTGCCCCTACTGCACATGCCCCCTACGTCCCTGAGCCATCAGTCTCGCTTTCTGACCGCCGTTGAGGCCACCCTGGATAACATCCGCCAGGGCAAACTGGAAAAACTGGTGTTGGCGGACATGTTAGAAGTAACCACCGCCACGCCGCTGCCCTTGGTCACCACCCTCAATCAACTGCGCGCTCGCTATGCCGACTGTCAAGTCTTTTCCATTCAGGATGGTCGCGGTCAGGGCTTTATTGGGGCCAGCCCAGAGCGACTGTTGCAAATTCGCGACCAATGGCTCACGGCAGATGCCCTCGCCGGATCGGCCCCACGCGGGCGCACCCTCCATGAAGATGCGGTGCTGGGGAATCAACTCCTCCAAAGTGCCAAGGATATTCATGAGCATCAAGTTGTCCTTTCGTTTATCCGCCAGCGGCTGCAAGATTTAGGCATTGCGCCCCACAATGCCTCCCCAGCCCATCTGTTGCAACTGCCCAACATTCAACATTTGCGCACCTTGGTCACCGCCAGTTTGCCCTCCCATTTGCACTTGTTGGATGTGTTAGCCGCATTGCATCCCACCCCAGCGGTAGCGGGGACGCCACAAGCGGCGGCAGAACGATACCTCCGCCGTCACGAACCCTTTGAACGCCATCTGTATGCAGCCCCCTTGGGATGGGTGGATTATCGCGGCAACGGCAGTTTTACCGTGGGCATTCGTTCGGCCTTGGTTCAAGGCAATCATTTACGCCTCTATGCGGGGGCGGGGATTGTAGCGGGGTCTAACCCCCACAAGGAATGGGCTGAGGTGCGGCTGAAGTTACAAACCCTGTTGCAGGCTCTGGTAGACTATGAGGTCCGTGCGGTCAACGACTAAGGGACGCAATGGGGCACGGAACCCGTTATGGTTTTGGATTTTCGGAATACCAATACGCTTTGGGCTTCGGTTCTGGCAGAAACCCTGAGCCGTTTGGGGTTGCAGACCGCTATTATTTGTCCTGGTTCGCGTTCGGCTCCCTTAGCCGTGGCCTTTGCCCAACACCCAACCCTTGAAGCGATTCCCATTCTGGATGAGCGGTCGGCAGCTTTTTTTGCTCTGGGTTTGGCCCGTCGATCCGGGGTACCCGTTGTCTTGGTTTGCACCTCTGGGACGGCGGGTGCAAATTTTTATCCGGCGGTGATTGAAGCCCATGAAAGTCGCGTGCCGCTAATTGTGCTAACCGCTGATCGCCCCCCGGAACTGCGGCATTGCCATGCGGGCCAAGCCATTAACCAGGTGCAGTTGTATGGGAGCTATGCCCGTTGGTTTACGGAATTAGCCCTACCTGCCGTTGACTTATCGTTGCTGGCCTATTTGCGTCAAACCCTGATCCAAGCCTGGGAGCGATCGCAGTGGCCCTGTGCCGGTCCAGTGCATCTCAATCTCCCCTTCCGCGATCCCCTTGCACCGACACCCGAAGCTGGATTGGAGGCGATCGCCCAATCCTTCGATTCAGGGCAGTTTTTTCAGCACGTTCAACCCCTGCATGTGAGAGGACGGGAGGATGTGCCCTTGCCCCTAGACGTTTGGAGGTCCTGCGATCGCGGCTTGATTGTGGCCGGACCCGCTGCACCCCAGGACAGTATGGCCTATTGTCAGGCGGTGGGTCAGTTGTCGCAAACGCTGGGTTGGCCCGTTCTTGCCGAGGCATTGTCGCCCCTGCGCAACTATGCCGAGCTCAACCCCTACTTAGTCTCGACCTACGATATTGCCCTCCGGAATCACAACCTTGCTGAGCAACTCGAACCCCAATGCATCCTTCGCTTGGGAGAATTACCCACCAGCAAAACCTTACGGCTGTGGCTCCAAACCCTTAGCGTCCCACATTGGATTTTGGAACCGTCCCCCGAGAATGTAGACCCCTTACATCGCCATGCCATCCATGTGCGCCG
>JBAVRC010001074.1:0-1910 GCA_049694615.1 Thermosynechococcaceae cyanobacterium
TGTTTGTAGGGTTGCGCTGAGTAAATCGATGCAGCAGAAGGTTCATAGTTAAGGACTGGACGAATAGTTTCTGGATTGCCATTCTTCGGAATCTGTGCTCGAATAGATCGATTTTTCGGAGTTAATATTTTGGAAATTTCTGCCAGCTCTTGGATGTGTTCTGGCCGTGTTCCACAACAGCCTCCAATAACCTGAACACCCCAGTCTTCAACGAAGCGATGGAGAGCTATTCGTAATTCCATCGGCGTCATTTTGTAGTGAGCATGTCCACCAATATTTTCCGGTAGCCCTGCATTTGGAATACAAGATACAACAAACGGGGAATACTGTGTGAGATATTTGATATGATCCGCCATCCGATCTGGCCCTGTAGCGCAGTTGAGGCCCAATATATCAATTGGATAAGGCTCTAGAATGGCCAATGCACCAGTTACGTCGGTGCCAACAAGCATCGCACCATTGGCTTCCATTGTGACAGAAACCATCAAGGGAAGACGCTCACCTTTTTGACTAAAAACTTCCTCAATAGCATTCAGTGCCGCCTTAATTTGTAAAACATCCTGGCAAGTTTCAACGATTAATAAATCTGCTCCGCCGTCGTATAGCCCTTCAGCTTGAACACTAAATGATTGCTTTAGGTCATCGTAGCTAATATGACCAAGGGTTGGAGATTTTGTCCCTGGCCCGATTGAACCTGCAACAAATCGTGGTTTCTCTGGTGTAGAAAACTCTGCTGCGCATTGCTTAGCTAATTCTGCCGCAGTTTTACTAAGGTAATACGCCTGATCGGACAAATGAAACTCTGCTAGTGTGATGGGACTGCTGCCAAAGGTGTCGGTTTCGATGACATCGGCTCCGGCGGCCAAGAAATCGCGGTGAACCTTGGCGATCGCCTCTGGTTTGGTATGCACCAGGTACTCATTACAACCCTCATACTCCGGCCCGCCAAAGTCCTCGGCTGTCAAATTTTGGGATTGGATGTTCGTTCCCATGGCGCCGTCAAACACAATGACCGGACGCTCTGGACTGTGGAGGCGCTGAAGAAAGGGGCTGTTCATCATGGTTTAACGATTAGGTAACTATAAATTGAGTTAATATAATCTGCTTGGCGTGCCTCATCTAGTTTACCGTTACCCATCGGAGAAGGGCGACACCGGATCCACTTTCCAACCCTTGGCTGGGCGCAACTTCAGCACACCCCTTGGCTTGGATGTTCAAAAGACTTTGTGTTAGATTTTTGATATTGCCTGTATAGCTCAGTGGTAGAGCGACGCACTCGTAATGCGTAGGTCGTCAGTTCAATCCTGACTACAGGCTTTTGATCAAACCCTATTCCTCGGCGCTTAGCATCACACCCCAACGCCGATCTCGATCACATGCTTCGATGGTTCTTTGCCGTAATGATTAAGGATGTAGTGCGATTGCCCGCCATTGAGGGAAAACGATGAAACAGCTAAATCGAGGATGGTTGGTTGGAGGCATTTTAGGAGCCTTTGTCTGTGGCGGCGGCTTGTATGCCAGTCCCTATCTCACCCTTTACCAGATGTACCAGGCGGCTGAAAGAAACGATGTGCAAAGCGTTGCTGCCTTTGTGGATTTTCCGGCCCTCCGCGAAAGCGTCAAGACCAACCTCCGCACCGTAATGGCCCGCGAAACCACCCAGTCCCAAAATCCATTGCTGGGCCTGTTGGGAACCGCCATTAGCGGATTTGTCCTTGATCCAGTGATCGATAGCGTGGTCACCCCATCGGGGGTGGCGGCCTTATTGGAAGGACAGCGTCTCCAACTGGGGCAAAACAGCGAGCCAGCCCAATTTTCGCCAACGACCGATGCCCTAGATGTAAAAGCACGGTATGAGTCCTTTAACCAATTTGCCGTCAGCGTGAAGCCCAAGACTGAGTCGGGAGAAC
>JBAVRC010001075.1:0-1511 GCA_049694615.1 Thermosynechococcaceae cyanobacterium
TACATAGGCTGGGGGTTGACGGGTCTTTTTAGTCTAATTGCTGCAATATTACTACTTTGGGGAGGAGTAGAATTAGGCACTAATCTTACGCCCTTACCTCATCCCAAAGACGATGGGAAATTGGTAACCAGTGGAATTTATGGCCTCGTCAGACATCCCATTTATAGTGGCGTGATTTTCTTGGCGATCACCTATAGTTGCTGGCAATGGAGCTTAAGCCATCTGATCGGCGCAGCGCTCTTCTTCCTGTTTTTTGACATCAAGGCCAGCAAAGAAGAACTATGGCTGAAGAATAAATTTCCTGATTATGATGTTTATCAAGCACGGGTCAAAAAACTAATTCCTTGGATCTATTAAGCAATACCTTGGAACCCTTTCGGAAAAAATTCATGATGTTTAAGAATTCGATTCAGACTATTTTGCTAGGATTCGCTCTGTGGCTGTGCTTATGGTTAGGAATTGGGCAAACCCCAATCTTAGCGACAACGCTCACTGAGACCCAATCGATGGCTCAGGAAAGGGGGCAGACTTCCCCTGAAGTAGCGCTCAATCTGGTCTCAGGGGTTGATGGCTTTCTCTCGTCGATTCCATCTGGCTATTACGCGATCTCCAATGTCACAGGGTTGAAAAGTCAGTTAGAGAATCCTCAAACCGTACTAGTGGATGTAAGAGAACGTTCTGAATATCAGTCTGGGCATATCCCAAACGCGATCAATATTCCGCTCCGAACCTTGGTTCATCAGGTCAATGAAATCCCGCACGATCGCCCAGTGGTACTGTACTGTTCTTCCGGCTACCGCTCAGCTATGGGAGTGATGACACTACACCTACTGGGCTACGACAATGTTAAGGGATTTCCGCCGAGTTTTGTAGGCTGGAAAGCCGCAGGAGAGGCGATCGACAAGTAAGCATTGACTTCGGTAATCACTAAAACTCGTTCATCACAACCCACTTGTCACGCAAAGTCTTGATTTCTGCAAGAGGGGGCTAACTGAGTCTGGACGTTTGTGCGATCGCCTGGTAAGTTTTGAACCCACCACTCAGGTTATAGGCATTGAACCCATTGAGACGGAGGGCACGGGTGGCATAGTAACCGCGTTGTCCGACCTGACAGTAAGCCCAAATCTTTTGATCGGGTTTGAGTTCGTGCATTCGATCGCGCAATTGCGGGAGCGGAATATTGACTGCCCCCTCCACATGCCCTGCGGTAAACTCATCGACGTTACGAACATCTAGAAGTAATCTATCGTGCAAGTCTGCAAGGTCTTGCCAATGAACCAAAGGTGCATCCTCTCTGATCGCATTTGCCGCAATCATCCCTGCCATATTTACAGGGTCTTTAGCGGCTCCAAATTGGGGCGCGTAACAAAGTTCTGCTTCTTCGAGATCGAACACCGTTGCTCCGGTTTGTAGTGCCATAGCGAAGACATCGATGCGTTTGTCTGCGCCTTCTTCGCCCACAGCCTGTGCCCCCAAAATCCGCCCATCCTGGTTGGAAAACAGGAGTTTCA
>JBAVRC010001076.1:0-2616 GCA_049694615.1 Thermosynechococcaceae cyanobacterium
GATCAGGTGGGTTACCACGCCCAAAATCCCTTCAATCTCGCCACTGGAAAAGCACTGCCATCCAAGTCGCCTAAAGCGCCCAGCTATTCTAAGGTGTTTGCTGAAACCCTGATTAAAATTGCCGAAAACGATCCGCGTGTGGTGGGCATTACAGCGGCAATGGCGACTGGAACGGGATTAGACAAACTGCAAGCGAAACTACCCAAGCAATACATTGATGTCGGGATTGCGGAACAGCACGCGGTGACGATGGCAGCCGGGATGGCCTGCGAAGGGATGCGTCCGGTGGTGGCGATTTACTCCACCTTCCTGCAACGGGCTTACGATCAAGTCATCCATGACGTTTGCATCCAAAACCTACCCGTATTCTTTTGCTTAGATCGGGCTGGGATTGTGGGGGCCGATGGCCCTACCCACCAAGGCATGTACGACATTGCCTATCTGCGTTGTATTCCCAATATGGTGCTGATGGCTCCGAAGGACGAAGCCGAGCTGCAACGCATGGTGGCAACGGGCATTCAGCATACCGACGGACCGATCGCGATGCGCTACCCCCGTGGCAATGGCTACGGCGCGCCTTTGCTGGAAGAAGGATGGGAGCCGTTACCCATTGGTAAGGCTGAGGTCCTGCGCCAAGGCCGGGATGTATTGATTGTGGCCTATGGGTCGATGGTGTACCCATCGGTTCAGGCTGCGGATATTTTGAGCGAGCATGGGATTCGTGCAGCGGTGGTGAATGCTCGGTTTGTTAAACCCATCGATGCGGATTTAATTGTGCCCCTCGCCCAGGAAATTGGCAAGGTGGTTACGGTTGAAGAAGGCTGTATTATGGGCGGTTTTGGTACTGCCCTGATGGAAGTGCTCATGGAACACGATGTCGTGGTGCCTGTGACACGGCTCGGGGTGCCTGATCTTTTGGTGGAGCATGCAACGCCCAACCAGTCGATGGCGGAGTTAGGATTGACCAGCCCTCAAATTGCGGAGAGCATTTTGAAGCTGTTCAGCAAAACACCTGTCGCCGTTGGTTAGAATCACGCGGAGTTCTGAGGGAACGGTAAAGTAGAGCAAAGTCAATGCAAAGGAAAATCCATGAATAGCTGCGTATTAATGGCCGAGATTGTCAAAGCCCCCGAACTGCGCTATTTGCCTGATGGACAAACGGCGATCGCCGAAATGACGGTGCAATTCCCGGCGCTCCGTGCTGAAGACCCCATGGAACACCTCAAGGTCGTCGGGTGGGGGAATCTAGCTCAGCAAATTCAAGAGCAATTTCATGTCGGCGAGCAAGTTGTCTTGGAAGGGCGACTGACCATGGCACTGATTGATCGCCCGGAAGGCTTTAAGGAGAAACGGGCTGAATTGACGGTTAGCCGCATTCATCACGTACAGGCCGACCTGAACGCCCCGCGCATTGCCAGTACTCCCGCAGCAGGAACCGCCGCCCCTGCTGCACCAGCCCAGCCTAAGCCAGCCGTTCCTGCTGCGCCTACCGTTCCCGCCACCCCCAAGGCATCGGCACCGCCAACGGTGCCCACCCCCGCCCCTGCCGTCAGCAAACCCCCGGAAATTGATCCAAGCAGCTTTGAACCGGACTACAATGACATTCCTTTTTAAGTTAAAAGGCACTTTAAGACACATTTCGGCTTGGAATGTGCTGCATATTTAAAGACAAAGCAACAACAGGAAGGCGCACATCTTCTGCTAACGTATCCTTAGTACATCCCTAAGAGCGATATGGCTGAAGTTCTCCTCTTTAATGCGCTCCGCGCCGCGATCGACGAAGAAATGGCCCATGACCCTACCGTCATGATTATGGGGGAAGATGTGGGCCACTATGGGGGATCTTATAAAGTCACCAAAGGGCTTTACAAAAAATATGGCGAGCTTCGCGTTTTAGACACCCCCATTGCCGAGAATAGCTTTACTGGCATGGCCGTTGGGGCTGCCATGACCGGACTCAAACCCATCATCGAAGGGATGAATATGGGGTTCTTGTTATTGGCCTTTAACCAAATCGCCAACAATGCCATGCTGCGCTACACCTCTGGCGGCAACTTCTCTGTCCCCGTGGTGTTTCGCGGACCGGGCGGTGTGGGACGTCAACTGGGAGCCGAGCATTCCCAGCGTCTAGAAGCTTATTTTCAAGCCGTTCCGGGCTTAAAAATTGTGGCTTGTTCCACTCCCTACAATGCCAAAGGACTGCTGAAGTCTGCCATTCGCGACCCCAACCCCGTGCTCTTTTTTGAGCATGTGTTGCTCTACAACCTGAAGGAAAACATTCCCGACGGCGAATATTGCCTGCCCCTGGACAAAGCGGAAATTGTGCATCCCGGCAAAGACATCACCATTTTGACCTATTCCCGCATGCGCCACCATGTCGTGCAAGCCCTCAAGCCGCTGACGCAACAGGGCTATGACCCAGAAGTGATTGACTTGTTATCCCTCAAACCTTTGGACTGGGAGACCATTGGGGCGTCGATTTGCAAAACCCATCGGGTGCTGATTGTCGAGGAATGTATGAAGACGGGCGGCATTGGGGCGGAAATCATGGCCTCCATCAGCGATCGCTTCTTTGACGAACTGGACGGTCCGGTGATTCGGTTATCGTCCCAAGAT
>JBAVRC010001077.1:0-1705 GCA_049694615.1 Thermosynechococcaceae cyanobacterium
GGGCAAAACCATTTTCTTTAACAGCCACGTCCTGTCGGATGTCGAGATTATCTGCGATCGCGTCGCCATATTGGCCCAAGGCGAACTGATCTGCGAAGGCACGCTGGACGAACTGCTAGGTACCGAAACTGAGATTTATCAAATCCAGGGGCGTGGGGGCAACCCCGACCTCTTGCGCCGCTTAATTCCCAACCTGGACGTCCAAGCCGAATATTGGCATGGCGAATTTTGCGGCGACTCGGAAGACCTAATGCAAACGCTGCACCAAAGCCAAGCCCAACTCTTAAAGATGGATCTCGTGCGCCCCTCCCTAGAAGATTTCTTTATTCAACAACTCCGCCAACGGGGGCTGCGCACAAGCAGTTAACCCGGTTGTCCGGGGCGATCGCCAACCCTGAAGAGTTCGCATAACTTAATCAATTGCAATCAATTGCAGGGATGGGACATGGTAAACCAAAAGTAGGTAGATTCAATCCTCCGTGCTCAGAGGTCAATATGATCGAAAAAATCCTGTTAGCAGACTCCGGCAAGGGTCAGACGGAGCAAATGCTCAATGCCTTGACCGATCTTCCGGCCATCCAGCGGGCAACTGTCACTGTGCTTCACGTTGTGCCGCCTCAGGTCACAACTGATGACATGCAAGCCAAACGGGAAGAAGGAGCCAAAACCCTAGCCAAGGCTGTGGAAGGATTCCATCTAGACCCCAATAAATTTGTGGCGGTCAACACCATGCTCCGGGAGGGCGAACCCAAAGACGAAGTCTGTCGCGTCGCGGATGAAATCGACGCCGATTTGATTATCATGGGGTCTCGTGGCCTGCAACGGCTCCAGTCTATTCTGGAAAATTCTGTGAGCCAATATGTTTTTCAGTTGTCCTCCAAACCCATGCTGTTGGTGAAGGACGATGTTTACGTCAAGCGCATTAATCGCATCATGGTCGCTGTGAATCCCTCAAAAGCGGCCAAAGCCTCCCTGGATTTAGCCCTACAGTTGTTGCAGGACAACAAAGGCGGCAAGATTATCCTGACCCATGTGAACCCCAACCTATCTGAACGCATCGAACTCACCACCGCCGAAGCCGAGCGCGACGAACTGTTGGCCCCGGCTGTGATGGCGGCCAAGCAACGGGGGATTGCCTATCAATGCATTGCCACTGCAGGTAAACCGGGCGTAGAGATTTGTAAAATTGCCGAATCTGCCAATGCCGATTTATTGGTTCTCGGATCTCCTGATCGTCGCCCCTCCGTGGCCCGAAGTTTACCGGATTTGGATCGGCTCCTGGGCACCTCCAATTCGGATTATGTGCGGGTTCATGCACCTTGCCCGGTTCTGTTCATCCGTCAGGGCGAGTAGATCGTGGTTAATGTACGCTGCCGGGATAAAACGTTTAGCGATATCCAGGCCATCATCTTCGATAAAGACGGCACCTTAGCTAACGTAGAAGCCTATCTCAAAAGTTTAGGGCAGAAACGCGCCAGACTGGTCGATGCAAGGGTTCCTGGTGTTCAGGAACCTTTGCTGATGGCGTTTGGTGTCGAGGGAAATTCCCTCAATCCGATGGGATTGTTGGCCGTTGGCAGTCGCCAAGAAAATCAAATTGCCGCTGCCGCCTATGTGGCGGAAACCGGACGCGGTTGGGCCGAAGCCCTTCAGACGGCGATCGCCGCGTTTACCGAAGCGGAAGGCTACCTGCCATCCAAAGCCC
>JBAVRC010001078.1:0-6033 GCA_049694615.1 Thermosynechococcaceae cyanobacterium
GAACGGTCTCCTCCTCTGCCTGAATCCCTTTGCTGTAAGGAGTTGGAATAGATGTGTCCGTCAGTCAGCGCTACGCCTGTAACCCAGTCTGAATGTCCTTTGAGGGTGCGTTGTTTTTGACCCGTGGCTAGTTCCCACACTTTCACCATTTGGTCCCTGGAAGCAGATAGGGCATATTCACCATTAGGCGTCACAACTACACTAGTGACCCAATCCGTGTGCCTATGGAGAGTACTAAATTCTTCACTTGGCCTCATCTCCCACAATTTAATCGTCTGGTCCCTAAAAGGGGAAAGGATGGTCTTGCCATCGGGCGAAAATGCTATACACCGAATCCAATCTGTATGTCCCTTGAGTTTTTGAATAGTTGCTTTCTCCCAAATCTTCTCCATATTGTCATTAGAAGTGTACAAGGCATATTCACCATCGGGAGTTCTCGCTATGCCAGTGATATAGTCGTTATGCTTGTGAAAAGTGCGCAGTTCACGGCTCAATGCTAATCCTCGTATTTTCTTCATCTGTTTCTTAGAAGAGGCAAGCAAATATTCACCATCGGGTGTCATAACCACGCCAAAGATAGGACCTGGATTTTCCTTAAATAATCGGATTAAAGATCTGCTTGGAGGGGTTAAGCAAGAGTTTTGACAACAAAGCCAAGGAGCATCTTTAAACTTAGCTATCTGTTGCACCAATATTTCTAGCTCAGGGTCTGATACGTTCAACAAGCGCCCATGCAACTGACTCTGAAGCTGTAACTTGTCTCGACTCAATACATAAGCTGATAAACGCAAAGCCCCCTGAACCAAACTCAATCTTGTATCATTAGTTAATACATCATAGTCTGCTAACACCGCGTTGATATCCGTTGCTATCAGTTTGGCCCAAATCCAGCGAAAATCTAATAGTAATGTTAGTAAATCATTTAGTCGCTGAGCCTTTATTAGGTGATAAGATAAATGTTCAAAAAAATAACCATCCTGAGGTCCATCATGCCATCCTTCTGGACAACTCGTTTCATAGGCTTCCAGCAGTTGTTGATGGACAGTGCCCAGATCGCTGTGTTGCGCGTTCAGATAATCCTGCTGCAAGTCATGCAAGCTCATGCGACGGTCAGGATAGTCTCCCTCCAACCGCAACATCCCTTTCCGAGCCAGGGTCGCCAGGATTTTTCTCGCGTCTTTTTCCTTTAGCCCGCCCGTGTAAGCCCACAATCGCACCACAACCGTTTCCGGAATCAATTCATCCGCTGGAAACACCGCCAGTTCCTGATAGCGTTCAGCAGCAATCGGGTTGGTGGTAGCTAACACCGAAGCACTCACATGCAGCGCTTTGAACACACTGGGGTAGGGATAATGACTAAAGGTGCGTTCAATAGACGCTAATTGCGAATCTTGCAGATCGCTCAAAATGTCCGGCCAAGGGGTTAAATCCCGCACCATCGCACCGCATTGTGCCAAGGCCAACGGCAAATTGCCGCATTCTCTCACCACCAATCCTGCCTCTGCCGGGAGTTGCGAGACAGCGACCCCAGCCCAAGCCGCTAACAATTCCTTGGCTTGGGCATCATTGAGCAGATCCAAAGAAAAGTCCTTTGCCCCCAATCCGGTAATCAGTTCCGCATCGCGAGTGGTCATCACCAGCGCACATTCAGCCCCCAGGACATTAAACGCCTCGGCATCGCTTAAGCGCCACACATCATCCAGAATCAGCAAACTTCTGCGTCCCTGCCACAAGTCCCGGAGTGTCGCCTTGCCCTCATTCAGATCCGCGAAGATCCGGCGATCTCCACTCAGGGCAGCGGCCAGGTCAGCTTGCAGACCCAGCAGGTCAGGTTCAATCCCCACCATCAGCCAATAAATCCCATCCGGGAAGCGAGCTTGCACCTGGGGGTCATAGGCAAGCGCTGCGGCTAACACAGACTTGCCAATCCCGCCCATCCCCTGCACCCCAATGCGCGGACTGCCTCCTGTCATCACCAGGGGCTGTGACAAATCCGTCAGCACTTTTGCCTTAAGCGCATTGAGGGTTTCGGAGCGCTCCAAAAAGTTAGGCGGTAGAGTAGGCACTCTCCAAAGTTTTACCCTCGCCTCCGCCCCCTCAGGGAATAGACTCAATTCAACCGGATGACTGGTTTTCTGCATCAAGATCGGGATGAGATGCTCTGGAATGCCTTCCATCTGAATGGCACTGCGTCCCAACCCAAAGGCAAACTCAATGTCTCGTCCTGCCCCCAAGGCATCGTAAAAACCTACCGAAAAGGCGATCGCCGCCTGAGCACTAATCTCCTGCCGCATTCCCACCACATACTCAATATGCTGGGCGATCGCATTTGCCTGCACGTCCGAATAACATCCATTCAGCACCACACAACGGATATCCTCGGCAAACAGCGCAAATAACCCCGCCAATGCCGCACCATCCACCAATTTGGGATTGCCCGACTCATCCTCAAAAATCAGTCCCGCCTCACCCGTCCCATTCCCCGCAAAGTGGATGATTTGGGGTGGCGCATCTAGTAAAGCCCGCTGAATATCCCGAGTCCGTACATCCAGACAAGGGTTAAGGGTGAACTGGTCGCGATACTGCGATCGCCTCAACCCTTCCTTAACATCGCGTAATTCTCGCCCGACCTGTCTCAATCCATCTGGATTACTGGCAAGAAATAAAATGGTTTGTGGCTCTGGGCTAGAAGCAGTCATCAAGACTCAACACAAAATAGCCGGGTTATTTAACAGTAACTCAATCCTTCGCGAAAAAAGAGGGGGGAGGTGATCGCCCTGTGGATGCAGCAACAGGGGTACGGTTCGGTGGGGTTTGGCGATCTGCTGCGGGCGGCCTTGCCCACTTCATGTAGGAGTTTCGATAGCATACATGCGATCGCAGGGAATGCCGATATTTTGGTGACGAACAATCTCAAAGATTTTCGCAATGCTGAGCTGGCTTTCCCGCAGTTAAAGATTTTGAGTCCTGTTGATTGCATTCGGAGTTAACGGTCTATGGCAACGCTGACGATTCGTCTCCCTGATGAGAAACATGCGCGACTCAAGGAATTAGCGCATTCGCGAGGCATCAGCATTAATAAGTTGATGGAAGAATTATCTACCCTTGCTCTCGCTGAGTTCGATACCTACAATCGGTTTAAAGTAATGGCGGCAATGGGCGATCCGCAACAAGGGTTAGCGATTCTCGATAAATTGGATCGCTTGACGGGTTAGGATCGTGGATTAAATAAAACCCAGCGATTGAAATCCACTCCTAGTCCGCGCAGGCGGACATCGTTCTTGTAGGCGCGGTTTCAACCGCTAGCAAAAATTTGAATGTTATTAAACCCACGATCCTTAGCAATGGGATGGGGAGCTATGGCGAGGAGCATACTTCGATGGCTGTTCAACTCCAACTCCAACTCGATCTCGAAACCCAAGTCCTAATGTTGTCCCACACCCCATAGGACTTGCATAGGACTAACCCTGAAATAAATAGGACCAGACGACAGGTCATTTTAGGATGATCGATCCATGTAGAAAATGATGATCATTTTTTATAATTATTGTGTGATGATTTTTAGCAAACAAATTCCACTCAACAGAACCAGGAGACTTCACCGTGCCAAAAAATATAAATCTTGATGTGTTGAGACTTTCCTTCAGTATTGTCTTGATAGTATCTGGATCAAATTTCCTGCTAGAGCCCGTGGAAGCAATGCCTCAGATGATGAAAGATATGATGTCAAGCAAATTTAATTCAGCCGACAAGAATGCAGATAGGGAACTAACATTGACAGAAGCCAAGGATGGGGGATTGCCGACAAAAATATTAGAAAAATTTGATATCATTGATGCCAATAAAAGTGGAACTATTTCTTTAGAAGAGATGTTTACAGCATTTGATAGTGGAGCTATCAAGCGCTAAAAGGTCACCCGTCTAATAGGACTCCTATAGGACTAGTCCTGAAATAAATAGGACCATGCCGCAGGCCGTTTTAGGACGATCGATCCATGTGGAGAACAGGGGGCGATCGCTACTATGGGTATATCGCTTCTGACATCAGCAACTTTTGCGTCCCGAAAGTGCTGACCGTGTTAAGCGTGTTGTTCCGAAAGGGATAGCTCTTTATACTTATCACCAACCTTAGTTATCCTCCGCCCCCCGGAGGATTTTTTTGACAAAAATTTGGATAGGACTTTCATGGTACCAAATCCGAAATAAATAGGACTCAGCCATCGATCATTTTAGGAGGATCGATCCATGTGGAGAATGGCAACTATTTCCTATCATGGCTTGTGTGATGAACCATAGTCCTGCAAAGGACTGCTCCTCACACTCACACTTCTCGATCCTCCTTAACCCGGAGGATTTTTCTTCAATTGCTTTATCAAAGGTTGGTTCAAAGGTGTTTAAGCAATCTGCTGCCTTGGCTCCTCAAGATGCTCAGGTAGCCTTTCCTAGAACGTTTCGTGTACTCAAGCTATCTCGATGGAGCCTTGGGTTGATTGTTTTTCTCATATTAGTCGGCAGCGGTTTTGCAGCCTTTCGCCAGTTTGTTGTTGTACCGCGTCAGGTCGCAGCCAACCGGATTCTGACCGAACCCGTCCAACGCCAAAGTTTGGCGATCGCCATTTCAGCCAATGGCACCGTCGAAGCCGAGCGCTCCATTAATGTCAGTCCAAAAAGTGCAGGCGTCTTGAAACGTCTGCTAGTGAAAGAAGGCGATGTACTCCAACAAGGACAAATTATTGCGTACATGGATGATTCAAACCTGCGCGGCCAATGGGTGCAATACCAGGCGCAACTGGCGCAGCAGGAAGCAGCGTTGCAGAAGGCCATTAATGGGAACCGAACCCAGGATATTGGCAAGGCTAGGGCACAATTGGCGGAAGCTCAAGCTAGTTTGCAGGAATTGATCAACGGCAATCGTGCTGAAGACATTACCCAAGCTCAGGCTCGTCTCAACAATGCGCAAGCCTCTTTACAAAGGGCCGAAGCTGATTTTCAACGCAATGACTCTCTATATAAAGAAGGTGCTATTTCTCGCTCGGATCTGGATCAAAAGCGGGCTGACCGCGATAAGGCACAAGCTGATGTCTGGGAAAGACAGCAGGCGTTAACCCTGCAAAAAACAGGGGCGCGTCCAGAGGAAATTGCCCAAGCCAGAGCCAGAGTTCAGCAACGACAAGAAGATTTATCCCTTTTAGAAGCGGGCAGTCGGCCTGAAGAGATTGCCCAAAACCGTGCTCAGGTAGAAGCGGCAAAGGGTTCTCTTCAAACCATTCAAGCCCAAATTGAAGACACCATTCTCAGAGCACCTTTCAATGGTGTTGTGACGAAAAAATATGCCGATCCAGGCGCATTTGTGACCCCAACAACCGCAGGCAGTACCGTATCGGGGGCTGCGTCTAACTCGGTAATTGCCCTCAATTCCTTCAATCAAGTTGTGGCCAACCTGGCTGAAACCAATATCGCTCAAATTCGGTTGGGCCAGCAGGTCAATATAACCGCCGATGCCTATCCCGGCAAACGGTTTACAGGGCGGGTTAAACAGATTGCCGCGCAAGCAACCGTCCAGCAAAACGTCACCAGTTTTGAAGTCAAAGTTGACCTCTCGCCAGACGCTCAAAAAATATTGCGGGCTGGCATGAATGTAGAAGCGACCTTCCAGGTGGGGCAAATCTCGAACGCAATGGTGGTCCCCACGGTGGCCGTCGTGCGCGAGCAAGGAAAGACCGGGGTGTTTGTTGCGGCTCCCAACGGCGACCCGACCTTTGTCAGCATCGCAACGGGCGCAAATGTTAACGGCAAAACCGAGGTGACGTCTGGGCTAAAGGGAAGCGAGCGCGTCTTACTCAGTTTTCCGCCCGGTAAACGTCCCCAAACCAAAGAAGGAGTTCCCGGCGGTGCTTAAGGAATTGAATCGATTACTAACCCATGTTGCGGCTGGGCAACCCACCACATTACCTCGGCGCAGGGTGAATGCAGGCTCAGTTGCAACGGTTGAAATTCTGTCGATGGCGGCGGAAGCACTCTGGAGCAACAAGC